>NZ_JABEPH010000023.1:0-29094 GCF_013004495.1 Rhizobium sp. SEMIA 4085 | reverse complement strand
AAAGGCACGGCCCCGTCTACCGTAGGCTTGACGCATAAGCGACAAATAGCGTCCACAACGCGACAAACGACCCAGCCGCAGAGAAGCAGACTTTCATCGCTGCGACCTTATTCGATCTGATGACTGGAAACGTCGACGCTCACGCCAAGAACTTTGCCCTTTTGTACGAGCCTGGGGGTGGGGTCCGCGTTGCTCCCAGATACGACTTGATGCCCACCCGCCTTGATCCCGACCTGACCGACCTCCTGCCCTACGCGATTGGCGAGGCAACCAAGCTCACGGAGATTACCGAAGAGGATTTCTCGGTCTTTCTTCGCGCCCTCGGGATTGTCTCAGAAAGGGCTCAACGACGATTGCGGTTGGGTCTGACGGGACAGGTGTCCGGTTCCTTGATCGGAGAGCTCCGTCGGATGGATCGCAGCGGAATGAAGCGCTTCGCCGACCTCATCGGACATAATATCGACGAGCTGTTGACGGCCTTCGGCCTGCCTGTGCCCGATCAAATCCGGGAGCGCGATGCCTACCTAGACCGAGGCGGTGGTTGGCTGCTTGGATCGTAGACCTGAAGCAACAGCGACAAGTCTAAGAGCCACGTGGAGTGCCGGCCTTTCAGTTGTGAAAAGACCTGCTTTGAGATTTTGGCGAGGTGAAGCTAGATTTTGCATTAAGCAAGTTGATCCAGGATCCGGCGAGCGCGCTCGGTGAGCGGCGCATCCACCATCCTGTTTTCGATCTGACCGAAGGTCAGGGAAGTCGATAGTACAACCACACCGCAATGGAGATAATCTGGGCAAGAATGCGAGATGCGGCGTGAAAGCGGTCGACGGAGCTTGATGATGCCCGCAGCTACCATCGCATCCACTAAGGCGATGCTTCCGCAGGCCCAGTGATCTGCGCATGACTGGCCACGTTTTACCGAACCTATCGCCTGAGCTAAACTCTGTCATTCGCCTTACATGAATCCCGCTTAAACCTTAAAATCGGGGATGATCGTTCCATGCAAGGCCGCGCCCATATACTGCAACGAGGCTGCTGGATGCCTGCGAGCATCTGCTTTGCGAAGCCGAGGCTTTGGAAGAGCTCACTGCGCGGCGGATCGCCGACGAAGCGAATGCGACGCCGTCGGCGATTTCTTACCATTTTGGCTCGCAGGAAGCGCTGATCGCCGCCGTCGCCGAGCGCGTGTACCGCCGGCTGAACGCGGAACGGCTGCGCCTCCTGCAGAAGAGCGTCGACCGCAAGGCACCCGGGCCGGCTAATCTCGGTGAGGTCATCGCAGCCCTTATCGGCCCGTCGATCCGCTGGCGCCTCGACCCAACCTCCAGCTATGCGGTGCTGTCGCCCTTTACCTCGACGGCAAAGAAGCATTGTGAGCGCGCGCCGCACTATCGGCGCATCATTGATGATGTCGAGCATCATCGTGCCTTCATTCCGCATCTCAAGCGGATAGCGCCCTGGCTCGACGAGGTGGATATCGGCTGGCGGCTCAACTGCGCGCTCGGCATCCGCTCGCAAGTCACCCGCTCGCGGTCGCGCACCGAGGTGATGACCAACTACCGCATGAATCTCGACGATCCCGACCTTGTTATCGCCCGCATGGTGGAAGTCATCGCGCCCATGTTCCACCGCATTGCCTGAGGTCAGCGGCTCGGCTGCGAGCCGGCCTACTGCGTTTCGAACACCATTCGAAATCCGTCACGACGGGGAAACAAACCCCTTCTATCGATCCTCCCGACTGCGGGACGATGTGACTGCCCATGCCGGAACCCCTTTCGTTCCCTCGCCCGCTGTCGCCGAAACCGTCATCCATGGAGGCATCCGGTGCGACGCGAAACCACATTCATCCATCTGACCGACCTGCATATCGGCACCACCGACGACAGCCATCTGCACAGCGACACGACCGAGACGCTGCATCAGGTGCTCGATCTCGTCGCGACCGTGACGCCGAAGCCGCGATTCGTCATCGCCAGCGGCGACCTCACCAATCGCGGCGATGCGGAAAGCTTCCGCCGCTTGCAGGAGATCATCGACGCCAAGATCGACGTGCCGGTCATCTACGCGCTCGGCAATCACGACACCCGCCCCGGCTTCTATGAAGGCATGGGCATCGAGACCGACGATCCGGACGCACCCTACGACCACGAAACCATTATCGACGGCATCCATATCATCACCATCGATTCGACGACGCCGGGCCTGATCGGTGGCACGATCGATCCGGAACAGTCCGACTGGCTCGCCGCCCCGCTCGACAGCCACCCGGACCTGCCGAAGCTGATCGTCGTCCACCCCCCGCCGGCACTCGGCGAAGAAGCCGACGTCACGCACTGGCGGACCATCCACTTCCCGCAGTCGGAACGTTTTCGGGAACTGCTGAAGGGCCGCAACATCATTGGCATCCTGAGCGGCCATATCCACCACGACCGGGTCTCGGTCTGGCACGGCATCCTGGTCGTCGTCGGCACCGGCCAGCACGCCGCGACCGACATCTTGCGCACCGACGTCCTGCGCATGGTGCGCGGTGCCTCCTTCGGGATTGGCACTATCCGCCCGTCGGGCCTCACCATGGCCTTCGTGCCGCTGCCGTCCGACCGTGCCGAGCTCAACACCTATCCGCTCGAACTTCTGATGGCCCGGGCAATGCCCGTCGCAGCCGAATAACCTTCACCCGGAGGCACGCAAATGCTGCGCAGAACCACGCTCAAGCTCATGGCGACGCTCGCCGCCGCCGCCTTCCTGCCGCTCGGCGCGTTTGCCGAAATGCCGGCAACCATCGACAAGCCGGTCACGATCAGCTTCTACAATTACAACCTCGCCTCCGCGGGCATCGGCTCGGAGGCCACCAAGGAACTGATTGCCGGCTTCGAGAAGAAATTCCCGAATGTGAAGGTCGAGACGGTCGCTGTTCCGCCGAACGAGATCATCAACCGCGTGCAGGCCGATATCGTCGCCGGCAAGCAGCCGGACGTCGCTCAGTTGACCTTCCGCGACCTGATCTTCATCGCCAGCGACCTCGGCGGCAACGCGCTCGAGGATATGGTGAGCCCCGCAGAGCTCAAGGACCATCTCGCCGGCATGATCCCGAAGGGTCTCGAACTCGGCAGGGTCGACGGCAAGACCTACGGTCTCGCCTACACCTTCTCGACGCCCGTCCTCTATTACAACGGCGACCTGTTCAAGCAGGCCGGCCTCGACCCGAACAACCCGCCGAAGACCTGGGCCGACGTCGACATCGCCGGCAAGGCGATCAAGGAAAAGACCGGCAAGAACGGGCTTCTTCCCCGGCGCCTACGGCCCGAGCGACGGCACCTTCGTTTACCAGGCGATCGTCATGTCGAACGGCGGCAAGGTGCGCGACGGCAACAAGCTCACCTTCGCCGACAAGAATGCCGCCGAAGCCGTCAAGATGCTGCGCGATATGGTCGATAGCGGCGCCCATGCCAGGATCGATCCGGCCAGCGGTTCGGACACCTTTGCCGCCGGCAATCTCGGCATGTTCGTCTACACGACCGCGACGCTCGGCGCCTACAAGAAGGCCGCCAAGGGCAAGTTCGACCTGCGCATCGCTCCGATGCCGTCCTTCGGCGAAAAGCCGACCGCTCCGACCAATTCCGGCAGCGCCCTCTTCGTCTTCAGCAAGGATCCCGACAAGCAGCGCGCCGCCTACGAGCTCCTGAAATACCTGACGAGCAAGGAAGCCTACACGATCATCACCAGCAAGATCGGCTACTTGCCGCTGCGCCTCGATATCGTCGACGACCCGAACTACCTCGGGCCCTGGGTTAAGGAAAACCCGATGTTCCGCGCCAACCTGGAACAGCTGAACCGCCTCACTGCCAATGTCGCCCTCCCCGGCCCGAACTACCGCCAGGTCGAGAAGATGATGATGGATTCGGTGCGCGAAGCCGTTTTCGGCAAGAGCGATCCGGACGCAACGCTCAAGGCCGCCCAGGACCAGGGCCAGGACCTGATGCCGTAACCCATCACGAGGGGATGCCGGGCGGGCGCTATCCCGCCCCGCGTCGTTATCCGTTCGGGGTCCTTTCGGGGAAATTTCATGACCGATATCCAGGCCGATCTCGCAAGACCGCTCTCCGTTGCCCGGGTGCCCGCGGCTGCCCCGCCCGCGCGCGACCTTCACCCTGCAGCCCTGGCTCTATCTCGCGCCGGCGCTTTGTCTCCTCATGATGTGGACCTATGTACCGCTGGACGAGGCGTTCCAGCTTTCCTTCTACCAGTGGAACATGCTGCCGAGCGCGCCGCAGCGCTACGTGGGCCTGACCAATTACCAGCACCTGTTCGCCCTGCCCGAGATGCGCGCCGCCCTCTGGAACACGCTTTTCTACATTCTCGGCCTCTTCCCGATGTCGGTGATCATTCCGCTTTTCGTGGCGATCTGGACTCAGGACCTCGAAGGCCGCGCCCGGACGATCTACCGCGCGCTGATCTTCGTGCCGATGATCGTCGCGCCCGTTGTCGCCGCCATCCTCTGGCGCTGGCTGCTGAACGAGGACCAGGGACTGATTACGCTCGGCCTCGAGCAGATCGGCCTTGGCCGCATCGGTTTTCTGACCGATCCGAAATATGCGCTGGCGACGCTGACCTGGATCACCGGCTGGAAGCTGATCGGCTTTTCCACCCTGCTGTTTTCCGCCGCCAATGCCGGCATCAACTCCTCCTATATCGAGGCGGCGCGCATCGATGGCGCCAGCCGCTGGAGGATCATTCGCGACATCCGCCTGCCGCTGCTGTCGCCGACCATCCTGCTTCTGTCGATGATGACGATCCTGTTCGGGGCGCAGTGGAGCTTTGCCTACATCAACGTGCTCACCAATGGCGGCCCGCTGAAATCGACCACCAACATCTTCTACCTGCTCTGGGAATACGGTTTCCAGACCATGTCGGCCGGCTGGAGCTCGGCGGCCGGCATGATCGCCTTTGCCGGTTTTGCGGCCATCGCAGCAGGTTGCATGTGGCTCACGAAAAGGTTCGCGTTTTATGACAACTGATGCTTCCCCTGACCGTCCTTTGCTCCCGTCTACCGGTCTGAAGGATGGCAGCATCCGCCGGTTCGCGGTGCATGCGGTTATGATCGTCCTGTCTTTCCTGTCGATCTTCCCGATCTACTGGATGATCGTCACCTCGCTTCGGCCGGAGAACGAGATCTTTTCCACTTCGCTCTGGCCTTCCAACCCGTCGCTCGAAAACTATGTGTTCGTGCTGACCTGCATTCCGATGACCGGGATGCTGGTCAACACCACGATCGTATCTGCCGCGACGGCCGTCCTGCAGGTGGTGACCGGCCTGTTTGCGGCCTATGCACTAGTGCGCTGGCGCATGCGCCTTTCCGGCGTCATTCACGGCCTCATTGCACTTTCCTGGCTGGTGCCTTTTCAGGTCACGATGATCCCCAACTATGTATTCGCCTCGCGGCTCGGTCTTCTCGACACGCTGACCGGTCTCATCGTGCCGAATGCGGCGCATGCATTCGCAATTCTTCTGCTCTACAATGCGATGCGCTCCTTCCCGACCGAGATCCTCGAAGCGGCCCGCATCGACGGCGCAAGCAGCTGGAAGATCCTCTGGCAGATCGTGGTGCCGAACATGGGAGCGCCGATCGCCTCCCTGTCGATCATCGCCTTCATCTCCGCCTGGAACGAATATTTCTGGCCGCTTCTTCTGTCGCGCAAACCGGAAAACTCCGTCGTCCGGATCGGCCTGCAGATGTTCATGAGCCAGGAGGGCAATCTCTGGGGACCTCTGATGGCCGCTGCGGCACTCGCCAGCCTGCCGATCCTCGTCATCTACCTGGTCCTGCAGCGCCACGTGATCGAATCCTTCATGAAATCCGGAATCCGCTGATATGCTAGCTTACGAACGCCTGATCGCACTGGACGGCGCCCACAATGTCCGCGACCTGGGCGGTTACAGAACCGCAAACGGTGGCCTGACCCGCTGGCGCTCGATCCTGCGCGGCGATGGGCTGCACCGCCTGAGCGCGGGCGATATCGATACTTTGCTGGACAACGGAATACGCACGGTCATCGACCTGCGTAACGCCCACGAGATCGCCGCCGAACCCAATCCGTTTACCGGCCATGCCCGGGTGCGCTACCACAACACGCCGCTGTTTTCGGCGCTGGCGCCGGTCGAGATGATGGCGGATGCCGCGGTGAGCTTCGACATGAGTGATCGGTATTGCCAGGCGATCGACGATTGCCAGCCCGCTATCGCCGAAGTCCTGAAGATCATCGCCGACGCCCCGGATGGCGCGGTGCTCTTCCATTGCAGCGCCGGCAAGGACCGCACGGGGGTCATCTCCGCGCTGCTGCTCGCCAACGCCGGCGTCGATGAGGCGACCATCATTGAAGATTATGCGCTGACCGCGACGATCTCCGGTCCGTTGATCGCAACGCTTCGCGAAAGGGCGCTCGGCCGCGGCACGCCGGTTGCGCTCGTCGATATCGTGCTCGCTTCCAAGCCGCACAGTATGCAGCAACTCATTAGGTACATTCGTGAAAACTATGATGGATTTGAGGGGTACTTGCGCGGCCTGGGGGTGCAGCATGGAACCTTGACGAGACTGGGTGAGCGCCTGCTGCATAACCCATAGCTCCACGATTATTCCCCGCGTCAGGCCCCCTTGAAGGCTTACCGGCTTCTCCCATTTTTACGATTTCGGCCTCCCGCAGTGTCGCGTTAACGGCTACAGGGATTGCTGGTAGACCGAGTCTGCGCCGGCCGACATCACGCGTCGTCGCTATACCGCTTTCCTGCCCCCCGGACAGCGAGCGACCCTTTTTCGTTCGCGGTCCCTTCACGGCGTCTCGCGTGACTTCCACGGAGGATAAAATCGAATACCGGTTCGGGATGCCCCGGTATCGTTGACTTCAAGACTGCGGGCGTTTCGGCGGCGGTTTCCGCCTGGTCAGCAAGCGCCGCCGGAGAGATACCAAGTGCGCGCGCGAAGCCGCAATGCTGCATCGTTCCCAATTGGCGAAACAGAGCGGCGGCGCGCCCGGCATGACGTTGGGCTGCCTCATGTTTACCTTCGCGTATCTTCACGCCGGCTGCCGAAATCAGGATCAATCCTTTGAGGAGCATACGCACCGCACTGCCGCGTTCCGCTACCTGCCAAAGTCCTTCCCAAGCCTCATGCGCCTCCCAGTAATAGCCATGATTGAAGAGATCCTGGCCCCAGGCGAAGTCTTCCGAGTCCAGCGGGGCCTTTGTTGGGACGGGCAAAGGTTCGACATGATAACTATGTCCCGCGGGGTCGCGCACGGGATGCGGCTGCCGGCCCGGCAGATAAGCATAATTCGGAAAACTTCTTTGCGGTAACAGTCGAAGACGTTTCACCACATGGGTAACCATTGCAATTCGCGTCACCGCATAACCATGGTCTGATATGAAGCTGCTGCCAAGTCGGTTTTAAAATTTTGCCCAGCGCTCTTGCAAGCTATCGTTGAAAATACGGAATGAAAACTGCTACGCAATCCGAGGCTCGAAACAAGATAAGGACCAAACAGATTGCAGATGACAGCTCACCGCCTTAAGGCTTGGTAGCGGCAATCAGCCGTGAACGCGCGTCGAGGATTTGTTGATGGCCACAGGCACGATTAAGTTCTTCAATGGAGACAAAGGATTTGGGTTCATCACACCCGAAAATGGAGGAGCGGACGTCTTTGTACACGTCTCTGCCTTGCAGGGCGGCAGCTTTCTGAGTGAAGGACAGAAAGTGAGCTACGACGTCGGTCAGGATCGCAAGACCGGGAAATCGAAGGCAGAAAACGTCCGCGTTCTTTGATTAAGATCGTTATATTGGTGACGTCCGCGCGCTGGGCCGCTTCCTTCTTGAGGTGCCGGGCAACGAGCCCTGCGCGGTAAGGTGCTTTTCGCGCCGGTGCACGGGGGCGGACTGAGCCTAAGGTGGAATTCGACCCTCTGTGCTCCCATGTCGCCCAATTCACTGTCCAGTTTTTGTATACAATTTTCGGACAGTGGAATTTTAGGGCAGCACATCCTACTCGACCGCATCCACCAAAAAAGCCGACCTTGGCGCCGCGGCGGTTATGCTCTCGCAGCTCACTCGGAGTCGATCGGCGTGGATATCCAGAAAGCAATCCTCGATGTTCCGTTAGTTGTCGAGGAGGCCGTATTCGACGAATGCCATGATCGCGCACCTACCATGTTACTGAAAAGTCATACAAATTCGCCAGTGTGAATATTGTGTGACATGCGCATGCAAGCGCCGCACCATTATCCATTTGTTATCTGTTGCCCGCGTATCGATGCGCCAATGCTGCACTGCACGCGGCTGCCACTTCATTTAATTTCGGGACTCTCATGAGCTGGGTCGATCGCCTCCTCTCGCGTTTCAAAATCCAAACGAAGGTGTTGTTGCTGGTATTGCCCTTCATCCTGAGCATCACGGCGGTTGGGGTGACGGGAATCCTCGCTTCAGGCCTGCTACAGAGCCGTATGGCGATATCCAACGACGTTTCGGCCTCGCTGCGTGGCTTCAAGGATGTTTATGCCGCGATGATCGGCTTTCTCGATCAGACGACCGAGGAAAACCGGGCGCTCGTCTTCGAGCGGCTCGGGGAGCAGCGCGCCGCCCTCGACGCTGCCCGCGCACGCCTGACCCCTCGGTCCGAAGGCTGGGCGGAGCTCGACAGCGCATCGACAGCACTCGCTGCGATCGACGGCCGGATGGACGACCTCTGGGTGCTGCATGCCGATGAAGCGCGGCTCGAGGCCGGCATCAAGGACGCCCTAGGAGTCATCGCCACGTCGCAGACGGATCTGCTGACCGCCGCCATCGCGTTTGACACGTCATTCAGGTCACAGGAAGACGACGCCAAGCAGAAATTGCGCGACGTGCAGAAGATCCTCTCGGCGACGAGCTTTGTTGCTGCGCTGGGAGACGCATTTGCCGCACGCAAGGATGACATTGAAGGTTATCAGCAGCTCACCGCGGCGATAGGCGACCTGAAGGTCCACCAGAAGCTGCTTCCGATCGCGTTGCCGAAGAATTCCAAATCGCTGGCTAAGGCGTATTCGGCCAGCACGAAGGCGTTGATGGCGCTCGTGGACGACAAGGCGCACCCGCCGGAAAACATTCAGAAAATCCTCGATACCTTCGCGCAGTTCAAAACGCTGAAGGAGCCACTCGAAGCGGCGGCGACCGTGAAGATGCAGGCCGTGTCCGCCACGTTCGAACAGCTTGGCGCGTCGCTCGCCAAGGCCGGGTTCGTGATGCAGGATACGCGGCATCTCACCGAGGCCATCTACCTGACGCGCATCGCACTTGCCGAGTTCATGCTCGACCGCTCGTCGGAAAAGCAGTCGACCCTGGCGACGAACCTCGCGGAATGCCGGAAGGCGCTCTTTACGCTGAGCGCCCCGGCGGGCGTCCTCGCTTTCGCCGGGGAGCAGTCGGCAAAGCTCGCGCCGTCTTTCGACAGGATCGAGCAGGCGGCCGCCGAACTCGTCGGCGCCACCGGCAAGCGTGCCCAGCAATTCCAGGCTGCCACCGCCGAGGTCGACCATATCGGCAAAGAGCTTTCGCTGTTCGCCGACCTGCAGCAGAGCGCAGCCGGGCGCCAGAGCCAGGATGCCAACATGCTGTCCGTCGGCGCCATGGCACTGGGCGTAATCATCGCGCTCGTTTCCGGTGCGGCGCTGGTGCTGACGCTGAAGGGGCCGATCGGCCAGATCACCCAGGCAATGCGCAACCTCGCCGGCGGCATGCTCGACACGGCTGTCGGCAACCAGAACCGTGCCGACGAGATCGGCGAGATGGCGCGTGCCCTCGACGTTTTCAAGACCAATGCGAAGGCGAAGATCGTTCTCGAACAGCTGTCGGAGCAGGAACGGGCCGCGGCCGATGCCGAGCGTGAACGCAACGAGGTGGACAAGTCCCGCCGCGATGCAGAAATCGCCTTCGCGGTCGACGCCTTGGCGGGCGCGCTCGACGCCATGGCGAAGGGCCGGCTGACCTGCACGATCGAAACACCATTTGCTCCGGCGCTCGACAAGTTGCGCACCGATTTCAACGCCGCCGTCGCAGGACTGAGGCAAACTCTTGTCGAGATCCGCATCACATCGTCCGCCATTCAGGGAAGCGGCCGTCACCTCGCCGACGGTGCCAAGGCGCTCTCCGGTCGAACCGAGCAGCAAGCCGCGTCGCTCGAAGAAACGGCCGCGACCGTCGACCAGATCGTCGCCACGATCCGCAAGGCGGCGGACCAGGCGGCCAATGCCAACCGAACCGTCTCCCACGCCAAGCAGGGCGCCGATCGGTCCACCGTCGTCGTGGGTAATGCAACCTCGGCGATGGGACGCATCGAGGGCGCATCCAGCCGGATCGGCAACATCATCGAGGTCATCGACGACATCGCCTTCCAGATCAACCTGCTGGCGCTCAACGCGGGCATCGAAGCGGCACGCGCCGGCGAGGCCGGCAAGGGCTTTGCCGTCGTAGCGCAGGAAGTGCGCGAACTTGCGCAGCGTTCCGCTGGGGCCGCCAGGGAGATCGCCTCGCTGATCGGAAATTCTACCGCCGAAGTCGCCACCGGCGCCGGCCTGGTTTCCGAAACCGGGGCCGCGTTGCTGGATATTTCCGAGCACATCGTCGGAATCTCGACCCAGATCGAAGCGATTGCGATGTCGAGCCGGGAGCAGGCGTCGTCGATCGCCGAGGTCAATGTTGCGATTACGCGCCTCGACCAGCTGACGCAAAGCAATGCTGCCATGGCCGAGGAGACTGAGGCCACGAGCTGGACGTTGTCGGGCGAAGCCGACAATCTGATGGATCTCGTCGACCGGTTCGATCTGGGAGAAAACAGTGGCCAATCGGAAGAAATGAAGGCGGCCTAAAAGGCTAAAATCCGCATGGGAAGATCCTGATCGCTGGAGCATTCGACCGTCGGCATCGTCGATTGATCGAACGTCCGAAAAGGCGGAAGCGCCGAATGAGCGGGCAACCCTGCAAGCCGGTCGTCGGGTCATTGTCGAAAGCAATTCATTCCGGCTGCTCCAATGGAACGTTTCTCCTCTCGTGGAGTTCATCTGCAGGCTTCAGGAGGAGCCTCAACATGAGAAGCGAAGCAAGAACGCCCTCCCTGATACATTGGAGTGCGCCCGTCCATGTCAGAGTAGGACATGGATCTAGCGAGAGCATTTTTGGACCAGAGGCCGCGGTTGAGTATCTTAGATATCGCTGGCCGGCGCGAAGTAACCAACACTATCTGAATGCCATGCGAGCCTGCACCGCAGCAATTGATCGGAGCCAGTCACCCGATTTTGCCCGCGATGCATTCATTGCCGCCTGTATCGAGGCCGACATGCTGGCCTAGCTCGCATGAACATCGATCCCGAAGGTTTTGCAAGAATGTAATTCCTGACTAAGCGTAAGGTGCTCGACTGCGCTCAATCTGATGGCAGCCGATTACGATACGCGTGAGAGCCTGTCCATAGCACCAACGCACTGCGTCCCGACGACTAATGCAAAGTCACTAGGCGGTTTGGCTCAGCAAGCTCCTTCGATAACAGGCCATTCAGCGCGACCAACCTTTCATCAAGCGACCACCCACGGCTAAGGTCATGGTCAATCATCCCGTGAAGCGGCCCTTCGAGAGAAGCCTGGCAATCTTCAAGACGCTCTGCGCCGACAACGATGTGGCGTGGGTCCTGATCACGTACGGTCCTCAGTCTTCCGAGGGAATAACGATCCTGCGCTCAAGCAGCATTTCCTCAACGTGCCGCAGCTAAGCAGAAACCGGCAATAGAGCCAGACAGCGCGGGCGATGATCTCTGGCGGGAAACGATGGGTCTTGTATTGGCCGATGGGCTGGCTCATGCCCATGATCAATATTTCAAACTGGCCCGCTTCTTGCTGCCTCTCCCTTTCATGCCTGCCTGGATATCCATCCGGGTGAGTTAACGGAAGCGCTGGAGGAGCACGATGAGCAAAACAGAAACCTTTTATGATGTCATTCGCCGCCAGGGGATTACCCGACGCAGTTTCACGAAATTCTGTAGCTTGACGGCGGCGAGCCTCGGTTTTGGTCCGGGCGCGGTAACGGCGATGGCCGAGGCACTCGAAACCAAGGAACGGGTTCCTGTTATCTGGATGCACGGCCTCGAATGCACCTGCTGCTCGGAAAGCTTCATCCGCTCGGCCCATCCGCTGATCAAGGACGTGGTCCTATCGATGATCTCGCTCGATTATGACGACACGATCATGGCCGCGGCCGGCCATCAGGCTGAAGCCATCCTCGAAGAGACCAAACAGAAGTACAAGGGCAAGTACATCCTCGCCGTCGAGGGCAATCCGCCGCTCAACGAGGACGGCATGTTCTGCATCGACGGCGGCCGGCCCTTCGTCGAGAAGCTCAAATGGATGGCCGAAGACGCCATGGCGATCATCGCCTGGGGCGCCTGCGCCTCCTGGGGCTGCGTCCAGGCCGCAAAGCCCAACCCGACCCAGGCAACGCCGATCGACAAGGTGATCCGCGACAAGCCGATCATCAAGGTCCCGGGCTGTCCGCCGATCGCCGAAGTGATGACCGGCGTCGTCACCTTCATCACCACCTTCGGCCGATTGCCCGAGCTCGATCGGCAGGGCCGGCCGAAGATGTTCTATTCGCAGCGCATCCACGACAAATGCTATCGCCGTCCGCATTTCGATGCCGGCCAGTTCGTCGAGGAATGGGACGACGAGGGCGCACGCAAGGGCTACTGTCTCTACAAGATGGGCTGCAAGGGCCCGACCACCTACAATGCTTGCTCGACGGTGCGCTGGAACGGCGGCGTCTCCTTCCCGATCCAGTCCGGTCACGGCTGCATCGGCTGCTCCGAGGATGGTTTCTGGGACAAGGGCAGTGTCTATGAACGCCTGACCACGATCAACCAGTTCGGCATCGAGGCCAATGCCGACCGGGTCGGAATGACCGCGGTCGGCGTCGTCGGCGGTGTGATCGCGGCCCACGCCGCCATCACCGCCGTCAACCGCGTCATCACCAAGCGCGAAAAAACCGACGCTTAACACTCTGGGCAAGGAACACCATCATGGCTATCCAAACGCCGAACGGCTTCACGCTCGACAATTCCGGCAAACGCATCGTCGTCGATCCCGTCACCCGTATCGAAGGCCATATGCGGGTCGAGGTCAATGTCGACGCCAACAACGTCATCCGCAACGCCGTATCCACCGGCACGATGTGGCGCGGCATCGAAGTCATCCTCAAGAACCGCGATCCGCGCGACGCCTGGGCCTTCACCGAGCGGATCTGCGGCGTCTGCACCGGCACGCATGCGCTGAGCTCGGTGCGCGCGGTCGAGAATGCGCTCGGCATTGCCATCCCGGAAAACGCCAATTCGATCCGCAACCTGATGCAGCTTGCGCTGCAGGTGCATGATCACGTGGTGCATTTCTATCATCTGCATGCGCTTGACTGGGTGGACGTCGTCTCCGCGCTCAAGGCCGATCCGAAGGCGACGTCGCAGCTGGCGCAGGCGACGTCCGACTGGGCGCTCTCCTCGCCCGGCTATTTCAAGGACATCCAGACCCGGCTCAAGAAATTCGTCGAATCCGGCCAGCTCGGTCCGTTCAAGAACGGTTATTGGGGCAACGCCTCCTATAAGCTGCCGCCGGAAGCCAACCTGATGGCCGTCGCGCACTATCTCGAGGCGCTGGATTTCCAGAAGGAGATCGTCAAGATCCATGCGATCTTCGGCGGCAAGAATCCGCATCCGAACTGGCTGGTCGGCGGCGTGCCCTGTCCTATCAACATCGACGGAGCCGGCGCGGTCGGCGCGATCAACATGGAGCGCCTCAACCATGTGTCGTCGATCATCGACCAACTGATCGAGTTCAACGAAAAGGTCTATGTGCCCGACATCATGGTGATCGGCTCGTTCTATAAGGACTGGCTCTACGGCGGCGGCCTTTCGGACAAGAACGTGCTCGCCTATGGCGATGTGCCGGAATATGCCAACGATTATTCGGAGGCGAGCCTGAAGCTGCCGCGCGGCGCGATCATCGACGGCAATCTTGCCGAAGTCCTGCCGATCGACCACGCCGATCCGGAGCAGATCCAGGAATTCGTCACCCATTCCTGGTACAAGTATCCGGACGAGGCCAAGGGCCTGCACCCCTGGGACGGCGTCACCGAGCCGCATTACGAACTGGGCCCCAATGCCAAGGGCACCAAGACCAACATCCAGGAACTGGACGAAGGCGGCAAATATTCATGGATCAAGGCGCCGCGCTGGCGCGGACACGCCATGGAGGTCGGCCCGCTCGCCCGCTGGATCGTCGGCTATGCGCAGGGCAAGCCTGAATTCAAGGAGCCGGTCGAGAAGTTGCTGAAAGATCTCGGTCTTCCGACATCGGCGCTCTTCTCCACGCTCGGCCGCACGGCTGCGCGCGCGCTGGAAGCGGAATGGGCGGGCCGCCAGATGCGCTATTTCTTCGACAAGCTGGTCGCCAATATCAAGGCCGGCGACAGCGCCACCGCTTTCATCGACAAATGGAAACCGGAGACCTGGCCGAGGGAAGTCAAGGGCGTCGGCTTCACCGAAGCGCCGCGCGGCGCACTCGCGCACTGGATCAAGATCAAGGACGGCAAGATCGACAACTACCAATGCGTCGTGCCGACCACCTGGAACGGCAGTCCGCGCGATCCGGAAGGCAATATCGGCGCGTTTGAAGCCTCCCTGATGGATACCCCGATGTCCGATCCCACCCAGCCGCTGGAAATTCTCCGGACCATCCATTCCTTCGATCCGTGCCTTGCATGCTCCACGCATGTCATGAGCCCGGACGGGCAGGAAATGGCAAAAGTCCAAGTGAGATGAGGAGGGATATGCGATGAGCCCTTCCGAACCGCTTGCAACTTCGGACGCACACGGCGGAAGAGCCGTGGAGCGCCAGAGCGTCTATGTCTACGAGGCGCCGGTGCGCCTATGGCACTGGATCAACGCATTCTCCATCCTGACGCTTGCGCTGACAGGCTATTTCATCGGCAGCCCGCTGCCGTCGGTGCCGGGGGAAGCCAGCGCCAACTTTCTGATGGGATATATCCGCTTCACCCATTTTGCCGCCGGGCAGATCCTGGCCGTGGCACTGATCCTGAGAATCCTCTGGGTGTTCGTCGGCAATGTCCATGCCCGGCAGATCTTCTACGTCCCGGTCTGGAGCGGCCGGTTCTGGAAGGAATGGGTGCATGACGTGCGCTGGTACGCCTTCCTGATCAGCGAGCCGAAGAAATATGTCGGTCACAATCCGCTTGCCCAGTCCGCCATGTTCTTGATGTTCACGCTGCCGCTGTTCTTCATGATCATTACCGGCTTTGCGCTCTACAGCGAGGGCGCTGGCCGCGACAGCTGGGAATGCAGCCTGTTCGGCTGGGTGTTCTCGATCTGGCCGAACAGCCAGGACGTCCACAGCTTCCACCATCTCGGCATGTGGGTGATCCTGGTTTTCATAATGGTCCATATCTATGTGGCCGTGCGGGAGGACATCATGAGCCGGCAGAGCATCATCTCGTCGATGATCTCGGGCGTGTTCAAGGACCGGGAGGACTAGATGCGCAAACAACTGTCTTCCACACAGCCCCGGGTGCTGGTTCTCGGCATCGGCAACATCCTGTGGGCCGACGAGGGCTTTGGCGTACGCGCGGTCGAAGCCTTCCACCAGGCCTATTCGGTGCCGGACAATGTCACTATCCTCGACGGCGGGACGCAAGGGCTCTACCTCGTGCAGTTCGTGGCGGAAACCGACTATCTCATCGTCTTCGATGCCATCGACTACGGGCTCACCCCGGGCACGCTGAAGATCGTCGAAAACGACGAAGTGCCGAAATTCACCGGCGCCAAGAAGATGAGCCTGCACCAGACCGGATTCCAGGAAGTGCTGAGCGCCGCCGACCTGCTCGGCCGCTATCCGGAAAAGCTGGCGTTGATCGGCTGCCAGCCGGTCGATCTCGAGGCTTGGGGCGGGCCGCTGACGGAACCGATGAAGGCGGTCATCCCCGAAGCGATCCGGACGGCAGTCGCCTTTCTCGCGGGATGGGGCATCGAGGTAAGAGCGCGGAGCGGCAGCACCGTGCCCTCGCTCCTCGGCAACGATATCGATTTTGACCATTACGAACGGCGCGCTGAGCCAGCTGCTTTGAACAGCTGAGGAGGACCCATGGAATATCGGAGAATACTGGCTGCATTCGCGGGCCTGGCGCTGCCGGGCGTCGCCAATACCCATATCCGCCTTCATACGGATGGCACGCTTGCCGGTCTCGGCCATCCTTTCAGCGGCCTCGCCCATATCCTTGCCATGGTCGCGGTCGGCTTCTGGGCCGCCACGCTCGGCGGCAGGGCCCGCTGGATCGTGCGCTTGGCCTTCGTCACCGTCATGGCGATCGGCGGAGTGACGGGGATCTACGGCGTGCCGCTGCCGATGGTGGAAATGGGGACTGCCCTCACCGTCGCGGTGCTCGGCCTGCTCGTCGCCTTCGAAGTCAAGGTTCCGGCGCCGGTGGCTGCGGCGATCGTGGGGGTATGCGCACTCTTCCACGGTCATGCCCATGGTTCGGAGTTGCCTGCCATATCGCATGCCACGGGCTATGTCATGAGCTTCCTCGCCGCGACCATCATCCTGCACGCGGGCGGCATCGCTTAGATTCGGCAAGGCCGGGCAGATCGTCTCGCGGGTTGTCGGAGCTGCCGCCGCCTTAGCAGGGGCCGCGCTGTTGACCGGTTGATATTGCGCTACCAAGGCCGCGGCGTATGGGCGCTGTCCACGACGTCCCGATTTCGTAACTTGAATGACAGAAGAGAGACAACGCCATGTGCATAGGTATTCCGATGCGGGTCGTCACCGGCGACGAGTGCGTGGCCCGATGCGAGCGTCATGGCACGATTTCTTCCGTGTCGATGATGTTGGTCGGCGCGCAGCCGCCAGGCACATATCTATTGACCCATCTGGGCTCGGCCATTCGCGTCCTTGACGGGGATGAGGCGCAAGCCAGCAATGATGCCCTTGCGGGCCTGGCGGAAGCTGTCGAAGGCCGGTCCTTCGAAGCCTTGTTTGCCGATCTCATCGCTCGCGAGCCGGAATTGCCCGCGCATCTGCGTGAGGGTGAGAGAATAGTTCCCGCATCTGGAAACCAGAATTCCAGCAATTCGAAACGAGCCTCCAGGCTCGTTTGAAATTCCTTGAGATCAATGGAATCCAATGTTCGCCGGATTTGGCACACCGCTTGCAGATTCACTCTCGAGAATGTTCTGCATGCTGATTTCTGGAGGGGACAATGCCATCTTACCTGGTCCGCGCCTGGAGCGAGCGGATGCAACTGCCCGTCGTCGACGAAGCGAGCATCGATACCTTCCTGGCGCCGGCCGCCGGCGAAGCGGAACATTCGATCCTGTTTTTCACCGGCGATCCTGCGCAGCGACCTGAAGCCGACGACGTCGCCGTCGTTCTTCCCGAACTCCTGCAGGCGTTCCAGGGACGGCTGCGGGGCGCCATCGTCCTCCGCGCCGCCGAGGACAAGCTCAAGCCGAGGTTCAATGTCGTGGTCATGCCAAGCCTCGTCGTCACGCGGGGAGCCCAGCCGCTCGGCGTCATCGGCAATATCCGCGACTGGTCGGAATATGTGGAGAAGATCGGCAACTGGCTATCTCCGGATGCGCCGGTCATGGTGGCATCCGGCGGGCCGAAGGTCGAGATCACCCATGCCGGCAAAGAGATCGTCCGATGAAAGCAGGTTTCTGGATCGCCCCCCAGGGCGACGATGCGGCGATGACGGTCATGCCGATTGGCGCCGAGCCGCTGCAGAGCGCCCGCAAGCTCAACTATCTCGCGACCCGCAGCGCCGAGGAGATGATCCGCCGCTGTCGCCGGACGGCGACGCTGCTGCCGGAACTCGCCGATGCGCTCGCCGTGCAGAAGGCTGACCAGCCGGGCCGCCTGTTCGATATCACCGATTTTCCCAATGACGACAGGGAGCTGATCACTCAGACCCTCGGCGAAGGTGAAGTTGCGGGAATTGCCGCGCTGCCGTCCGGCCTCCTGGCGCAGATCCAGGAAGCGGTGATGGCCGGCGTCTGGCGCATCCGTTTCACTGACCCGGATGGCCGGCTGCTTGCTGACTATATCGAGGTTGCGTCGATTCCCGCAGCCGTACGTCAGGCCTGTTCGGCGCTGCCGGCATCGATTTCCCACGGGCCGGCGCCGGCGGGCGCCATGAATGTCATGCCGGTGCTGACCGAGATCGGCGACCGCATCGGCCGCTATAACAACGGCGATCCTGCCCATATCATCACCTTCTCGCTCTTTCCGATGAGCCCGGACGACATGGGTTTCCTGCAGGCGACACTCGGCGCCGGGCCGGTGCAGCTCACATCGCGCGGCTATGGCACATGCCGGGTTGTGGCGGCCGGCGCCCGCGACATCTGGTCGGTGCAGTTCTATAACGCCATGGACACGATCATTCTCGATACGCTGGAGATTGCCGAGATCCCGTCCGTCGCCATCGCTGCCGAAGAGGATTTCAGGGATTCCGAAGCCCGGCTGCGCGACATCGAAGAGGCCTATTTCAAATGACGAGCTTCGAGAATTTCGGCAGGTCCGAGACGGTGTCCGATGACGACAAGATGGAGTGCGGCATCTGCTGGCATGTCTATGATCCCGCGGAAGGCGACCCGGTCTGGCAGATCCCGCCCGGCACGCCGGTTTCCGCCCTGCCCGAGGACTGGCGCTGTGCCAACTGTGACGCCCTGCAATCGAAGTTCATGAGGCTCGGCGATGGACGCTGACGTTGCGGAGCGTACGGAAATCGATCCGGCCGAGATGCTCGGCCTGCAGCTGGAGATGCGCTATCGCCACATTCATGCGACCGCCATGCAGAACGTGCCGCTCTGCAATCCCGCCCTCGGGAGTGCAGCGACCGGCTTCCGGATCTGTGGCGGAAGAGCCCTCGGGATCGTCACGACGCCGTGGTTCATGAACCTGGCGGCGGTGGATATTGCCGGTGGCGTGCAGTCGGCTCCGGTTGCCTCGGGAACGAGCGTCCGCATCTGTCTCCCCGCAGGCGAGGTCGAGTTCATCGCTGGTGAGCTCGATGCGATCGGCCGGGTCGATTCCTGCTCGCTGTTTTCGCCGGCCTTCGAGTTTGAGACAATGGAAGCAGCGCTGGAGACCGCGATGGAGGCCGTCCGCGCCTTCTTCGACCCGGCTGCGCTCGAGCCGGCGGCGGCCCCGCCGGCCAGCGTCAATCGCCGCGACCTGCTGTGGGGGAATTTCCGCAAGCAGCAGGAATTGGCCGAATGACCTTCCTCCTGGGCGCAGGCTCGATCCGGATCGACGTAACGGTGTCGCGGGCGCTGGCCTGTTCCGTGGAGGTAAAGGCCAACCGCCCGCAGGGACTGGCACGCATATTCGTCGGCCGTCGCCCTGAAGAGGCGCCGGTGCTTGCCGGGCAGGTTTTTTCGCTCTGCGGTATTTCGCAATCGGTGGCAGCGCGGCTTGCGGTGCTGAACGCGGCTGACCTGCCGATGCGCGGCGAGGAGCGGTTCGCTGCCACGGCCGAATTGCTTGCGGAGCGTATCTTCGAGACATTGAGAGCGCCGATCCTGCACTGGCCTTCGCCGCTAACCGCCGTTATTGTCGACTCGGCAGGCAAATATCTGCGCGAGGCGCTGGCCGCCTCGCGGGCGATTATTGCTGGTGCGAAGGCAAAGATCGCCGATCGCGCATTCGTGACCGAACAGACGGCGCGGCTTTCCGCTGCGGCTGCCGCCCTCGGCGTTCCCGACGGTGAAGGCGAGCCGCGGCCGGATACGGCCTACGCAGCAATCCTCGGCGATATCGATGGTGACCGGATTTTCGCCAGCCGGCGGCCCGACCCGCTGACCGTTGCGGACGATGCAGAG
Source organism: Rhizobium sp. SEMIA 4085 (assembly GCF_013004495.1). Taxonomy (NCBI): domain Bacteria; kingdom Pseudomonadati; phylum Pseudomonadota; class Alphaproteobacteria; order Hyphomicrobiales; family Rhizobiaceae; genus Rhizobium; species Rhizobium sp. SEMIA 4085. Next base: position 9,153 of record NZ_JABEPH010000023.1, on the reverse strand, counting down.
GTTATCGCTCATCTCTGCCGTGAGGTGGATTATGCCAGCCTGCCGCATCTGGCCGGCCGCGTCGTCGAGACCGGGGCCTATGCCCGGCTGAGCAGCACCGGCATGCCCGAAGGCCCGCATCTGGCCGAGCGCTTCCTGGCGCGCATTCACGACGTTCGCCTTTGCCTGCAGCAGCTCTCCAATCTCGGCCGGCAGGACACGGATGTGTATTCCTCGCTGATGGGCGGCGGACCGACGCCCGGCGCCGGCGGCTATGGTGCAGTGGAATGCGCGCGCGGCAGGCTCTACCATCAGGTTGAGATCGGCATGGACGGACATCTTTCCGCCTACCGCATACTCGCTCCGACCGAATGGAATTTCCATCCGGCGGGTCCGTTCGTCCAAACCCTGCTGTCATCCCGGATCGGCGTGGGCGAGTCGGCCGCCCGGTCGGTATCCAGGCTGGCCATGTCGTTCGATCCCTGCGTGGCGTTCGAAATCGGCATTCGCGAGGCTGCCCATGCATGAGATGTCGTTGATGGAGAGTGTGATCGAGATCGTCTGCGAGACGGCGCGGCAGAATGGCGCGAGCACGGTCAGGTCGGTTCGTCTGGATGTCGGAGTTTTGAGCCATGTCAATCCGGATGCGCTGGTATTCTGTTACGAAGCGGTGCGGCATGGCACGATTGCGGAAAACGCGGCACTCGAGATTAATCGCATCGGCGGCGAAGGCTGGTGCCTCGATTGCGGAAAGACGGTGGCGCTCGAGGAGCGGTTCGGAGCCTGTCCGGACTGCGGCCGGCATCGGGTGCAGATGACAGCGGGCGACGAATTGAAGATCAGGGACATGGAGGTGAACTGATGTGCACGGTATGCGGCTGCGGAACGGCAGTGATTGACGGTGACAAGAGCAAGGCCGAGGGTCGTGGCCATGCCGGCGCGCATAGTCACGATCACGATCATCACCACCATTCCCCGGATGACCATGACCATCACCACGCCGAGGACGGCAGCGTCCACTACGGCAAGGGCATTGCTGGCGTGCATGTGCCGGGCATGAGCCAGGAGCGGATTATCAAGGTGGAAAAGGATATTCTCTCCAAGAACGACGGCTATGCCGCCGAAAATCGGGCCTTCTTCGTGCAGAACGGTATTTTCGCGTTGAATTTCGTCTCGAGCCCCGGCTCGGGAAAGACGAGCCTTTTGGTCCGTGCCATCCGCGAACTCAAGGATCGTATGGTGATCAATGTCATCGAGGGTGACCAGCAGACGAACAACGACGCCGCCCGCATCCGCGAAACCGGCGCCCGCGCCATTCAGATCAATACTGGCAAGGGCTGCCATCTCGATGCCCATATGGTTGGCCACGCGGTGGAAGACCTGGCGCCCGAGCCGGGCTCGATCCTGTTCATCGAGAATGTCGGCAACCTCGTTTGTCCGGCGCCCTTCGAGCTCGGCGAGGCCCACAAGGTGGTGGTGCTGTCGGTTACCGAAGGTGAAGACAAGCCGCTCAAATATCCGGACATTTTTGCCGCCTCCGATCTGATGATCCTCAACAAGTCGGACCTGCTTCCGCATCTCGATTTCAATGTCGGGCTCTGCATCGCCAATGCGCTCCGCGTCAATGCGCGGCTGCAGACGTTGGTCGTCTCCGCCCGCAGCGGTGAAGGCATGGAGGCCTTCTACGCGTGGCTGGAGGCCACGGCCGCAAGGCTTGCGACGCGCGCCAAGGTGGCCTGATCGATGGCGCGCGCCCTGGCATCGTCTGTGGACGATCCGGTCCAGCGGCTGCGGCTGCGGGTGCGCGGTTCCGTGCAGGGCGTCGGTTTCCGTCCGTTCGTTTTTCGGCTGGCGCGGACGATGCGGCTGACGGGTTTCGTGCTTAACGACAGCGCCGGCGTGCTGATCGAGGTCGAAGGCACTTGTGCAAGCCGTTTCCCCGAAGCTGTGCGCATGCAGGCGCCGCCCTTGGCACGCATAGACTCCGTTGATGTGCTGGAGATGGACGCAGCTGGCGGAGAACTGTTCGAGATCCTTGAAAGCGTCGGCGGACAAGCGGCGACGCGTATCGGCGCCGATGCCGCAACTTGCGCCGAATGCCGGCGGGAGCTGACCGATCCGCAGAGCCGCTTCTTCGGCTACCCCTTCGTCAATTGCACCCATTGCGGCCCGCGCTTCACCATCACCGGCGCCCTTCCCTATGACCGTCGGCAGACCTCGATGGCCGCCTTTCCGATGTGTGCGGCCTGCCGCGCCGACTATGCCGATCCGGAAAGCCAGCGCTTCCATGCAGAACCCGTCGCCTGTCCGGACTGCGGTCCGGAACTCAGTCACCCGGTCGGGGAGATTGCTGCACGGTTGCTGAAAGGCGAGATCGTCGCGCTCAAGGGGATCGGCGGCTTCCACCTGTTCTGCGATGCGCACAACGATGCGGCCATCGATCTTCTCAGGTTGCGCAAGGCGCGCGACCAAAAGCCGTTTGCCATCATGGTGCGGGATATCGAGGCGGCACGACTTGTGGCGAATCTGACAGCGGTCGAAGAAGGGCTCCTTATGTCCTCCGCCCGCCCGATCGTTTTGGTGGAAGGCCTTGATGGGCTTTCCAACCTCATCGCACCCGGGCTCACGCGGATCGGCCTGATGCTTGCCTATGCGCCGCTGCACCACCTGCTGTTTGACGCGCTTGCCCAGCGTCTGCGAGATGGCCCCGCCGCGCTGGTCGCGACCAGCGCCAATCCGGGCGGCGAACCGCTGGTGGCCAGCAATGACGATGCCGTACGCCGGCTTGCCGGGATTGCCGATCTCATCGTCACGCACAATCGCGATATCGCCGTCCGCGCCGACGATTCGGTCATGCAGGTGATCGATGGTGCTCCAAGTTTCCTGAGGCGCGCGCGCGGTTTCGTGCCGGAGCCTGTCGATCTCGGCGAGGACGGTCCGTGCGTGATCGCCACCGGCGCCGATCTCAAGAACACTGTCTGCATCACGCGCGGCCGGGAGGCGTTCTTGTCGCAGCATATCGGCGGCCTCGACAATGCCGAAGCGATCCGCTTCCAGCAGGAGACGGTCGCGCATCTCTGTTCCATTCTCGATATCAGGCCGGACTATGCCACTTGCGATCTGCATCCCGATTTCCGGTCAGTGCGGATGGCGGAGAGCCTGGGCCTGCCGCTTGTTGCGATCCAGCACCACCTTGCCCATATTGCCGCTGTCGTCGCCGAGCATCACGTCACCGAGCCGGTTCTCGGGTTGGCGCTCGACGGACATGGCTATGGCGCCGATGGCGGCAGCTGGGGCGGCGAGATGCTGATGGTCGACGGGCACCGATGGCAGCGGCTGGGCTCGCTTTCGCCGCTGCCGCTGCCGGGCGGCGATCGTGCTGCCCGCGAACCCTGGCGCATGGGCGTCGCCGCGCTGCGGGCCGCCGGCCGCATCGATCTTGCGCCAAAGCTCTGGCCGGGACATCCCGGCGTCGCGCATCTCGAAGCCATGTTCGCGCGTGGCATGCAGCCGGCCCGGACGTCGAGCCTCGGAAGGCTCTTCGATGCTGCAGCTGCAGTCAGCGGATTGTGCCTCGTTCAGAGTTACGAGGGACAGGCGGCGATTGAGTTCGAGGCTCTGGCTGAGAGCCCGCACTGTCTTCCCGAAGGCTACAGCATTGTCGACGGCATGCTCGATTTCCGGCCGCTGATCGTCCATCTCGCCGAGCGGCAGCTTTGCGGCGTCAGCGCCTCGAACCTGTTCCACGGCACGCTGATCGCCGGTCTCGTCGATTGGGCGGCGTGCGGGGCGTCGCAAGCCGGAACGAGCAAGATCATGCTCGGCGGCGGCTGCATCGTGAACCGAATCCTCGCTGAGGGCCTTGCGAACGCCCTGCGCAATCTTGGCCTGGAGCCACTTTTGCCGCGGATGATTCCCGCTAATGACGGCGGCATTGCGCTTGGCCAGGCGGCCTTTGCAAGGCAAGTCATCAAGAACGATAGAGGACACGTGGAGGAGAACCCGAAATGTGCCTAGCCATACCGGTCCAGGTAAAGGAAGTGCTGTCAGACAACATGGCGAAGGTGACGCTCGACGGCGTCTCGAAGATCATTTCGACCGCGCTTGTCGAGGAAGTCAAGCCGGGCGACTATGTCCTGCTGCATGTCGGCCACGCACTGGCGAAGATCGATCCGGAAGGGGCGGAAAGGACACTGGCCGTGATCCGCGAAGCTGCCTTGGGAGAAGCGGCATGAGATATATCGACGAGTATCGCGACGGCAGGCTGGCCAAGGATATCGCCCGCCAAATCGCCACGCTTGCCGATCCGGCGCGTTGCTATCATTTCATGGAATTCTGCGGCGGCCACACGCATGCGATTTCCCGCTATGGCCTCGAAGACCTTCTGCCGCAAAATATGCAGATGATCCATGGTCCGGGCTGTCCCGTCTGCGTGCTGCCGATCGGCCGCATCGATGCGGCGATCGCACTTGCCATGCGGCCGGAGATCACGATCTGCACCTATGGCGACCTGATGCGCGTGCCGGGTTCGAACGGATCGAGCCTGCTCAAGGCCAGGACCGCCGGCGCCGATATCCGCATGGTCTATTCGACACTGGATGCGCTCCGGATCGCCGAAGCCGAGCCGGATCGAGAAGTGGTTTTCTTCGCCATCGGCTTCGAAACCACGACGCCGCCGACGGCGCTGGCGCTCAGGATCGCGATCGCCAAGGAGCTCAGGAATTTCTCGATCTTCTGCAACCACGTGCTGACGCCGGCGGCGATCCAGAACATTCTCGAAAGCCCGGATGTCCGCAAGCTTGGCACGGTCAAGATCGACGGTTTCATCGGCCCTGCCCATGTCAGCACCGTGATCGGCACCGAGCCCTACGAATTTTTCGCGGAGGAATTCCAGAAACCGGTCGTAGTGGCGGGTTTCGAACCGCTCGATGTCATCCAGGCGATCCTGATGCTGGTCCGGCAGGTGAACGACGGCCGGCATGAAGTCGAGAACCAGTATATCCGCGCCGTCACCACGTTCGGCAACGAGAAGGCGCAGACCGAGATCGCCAATTTCTTCGAACTTTGCGAGAGCTTCGAATGGCGCGGACTCGGCGAAGTGCCTTATGGCGCGGTGCGGCTCAGGCCGCAATATGCGGAATACGACGCGGAAAAGCGTTTCTCGATGGTGACGCCCGCCGTGAAGGACAACCCGGCCTGCGAATGCGGCGCGATCCTGCGCGGCGTCAAGAAGCCGGCCGACTGCAAGTTGTTCGGCACCGTTTGCACGCCGGACACGCCGATGGGATCCTGCATGGTTTCTTACGAGGGCGCCTGTGCCGCCCATTGGACCTATGGCCGCTTCCGCGAGCACGCCAAAGCCTCCGAACGCGGAAGGGCCGGCGCATGAACGTGATGGCGAAAGCCAACAGGCGCAAGCTCGACCTCAAAAGTGGCCGCGTCGACCTGTCCCATGGGGCCGGCGGCCGCGCCATGGGCCAATTGATCGAGGGCATATTCCACAAGGCCTTCGACAATGAATGGCTGCGGGCCGGCAACGACCAGTCGGCCTTCATGGTGCCTGGCGGCCGCATGGTGATGACCACCGACGGCTATGTTGTCTCGCCGCTGTTCTTCCCGGGCGGCAATATAGGCTCGCTAGCCGTGCACGGCACGATCAACGATATCGCGATGGCGGGCGCGGTGCCGCTCTATCTTTCGGCGAGCTTCATCATCGAGGAAGGGTTTCCGCTGGCCGATCTCGACCGCATCGCCGAAACCATGGGTGCCGCGTCGCGCGAGGCGGGTATGCCGATCATCACCGGTGATACGAAAGTGGTCGAACGCGGCAAGGCCGACGGCGTGTTCATCTCCACCGCCGGCGTCGGCATGGTTCCGGCCGGGCTCGATCTCCGCTCCGATGCTACCCGTCCGGGCGATGTGGTGATCGTGTCCGGCTCGATCGGCGATCACGGCGTCGCGGTGATGTCGAAGCGTGAGAACCTGGAATTCGACACAGATATCGTCTCGGATTCCGCCGCACTGCATGGTCTGGTGGCCGCCATGGTCGAGGCTACCGGAGCATCGATCAGGCTGATGCGCGATCCGACCCGCGGCGGCCTTGCCGCGACGCTGAACGAAATCGCCAATGCGTCGAAGGTTGGTTTTCGTATCGATGAGGAGGCCATTCCGATCAACCCCGAGGTGGCTGCGGCCTGCGAACTCCTCGGCCTCGATCCGCTGAATGTCGCCAACGAGGGCAAGCTCGCCGCAGTCGTGGCGCCCGAAGCCGCTGATGCATTGCTCGCCGCCATGCGGGCGCACCCGCTTGGCAGGGAAGCGGCGCTGATCGGCCACGTCGTGGCGGACGACAATTGCTTCGTGCAAATGGCAACGTCGTTCGGCGGCGGACGCATCGTCGACTGGCTGTCCGGCGAACAGCTTCCCAGAATCTGCTGAGGAAATGCGCATCCTGCTCCTCTGTCATAGCTTCAATTCTCTGTCCCAGCGCCTGCATTGGACCTGCGCAGAGCCGGGATGAGGTGTCGATCGATCTCGACCGAAAGCCCAGCGTCGTAAGGAGAGGCTCTACCCGCTGGTAGTGGTCCAGGAGGCCGGGCTTGACGGCTTCTGGCTGGGGCGAGTGCTCAGCAAGGAAGCCTGGATCGAGAGCCATATTGTGGAGGCTGCATCCATTGTCATGTCTCGCCGTCATCGCCGCGCAAAGGCGGATCGCATCGACGGCGAAACATTGATACGCGCTTTAATGGCTTGGAAGCGCGGCGAACCACGTGCCTGCTCGATGGTCAAACTTCTCACGCCCGATGAGGAAGATATTCGTTGCCTCGGGCTGACCTGATGTGGTGGACGGCCTCCGCTCCCGGCATCGCAATGTGCCAAAGTGTGGCTGTCGAAAGTCACATAAGGGTGAGCCGTCCATGGAGAAGATTACCACAATTGGTCTGGATATCGCCAAGCATGTATTTCAGGTTCACGGGATCAATGGTGCCGGCGCGACCGTGAGCCGCCGCAAGCTGGGCCGCGACGATGTCGTTGGATTCTTCAAGGCGTTGCCGCCGTGCTTGATCGGAATCGAGGCTTGCGCGACTGGACACCACTGGGCTCGGGTTCTTATGGCGCTGGGTGACGAGGTTCGGCTGATGCCGGCGTCTTACGTCAAGCCGTACGTGAAGCGGCAGAAGAATGACGCGACAGATGCCGAGGCGATTTGCGAGGCGGTGACGCGGCCGACGATGCGCTTCGTTCCGGTGAAGAGCGAAGAGCAACAGAGTGTGCTGATGCTGTATCGGGTCCGCGAGCTTTTGATCCGGCAGCGGACAATGCTGGTGAACGCCTTACGCGGCCAATTGGCGGAGTTCGGCATCGTGACGCGACAGGGCATTGCCGGCGTCGGAATGCTGATCGCGTTGGTCGAAGAGGTGATCACGATCTCATCCCGCCGCTTGCGCGGTCCGCACTTCTTCCGCTGATCGGGCAGTTGCGGGAGGTGCACGAGAAGGTCAGCGAAGTGAGGTGCTGATGGTGTGATGGCGAACGGTCGAGCCGGGATCGGACAAACCCGATCAGTGGGTGCCGCTTGAAAGCGCGTTGACCTCTCTGGGATCCGATCAGCGGACTACATCAGGGCCAGCGGCATGAACGCGCCGCAATCAAAGGACGTATACATGCCTGCACCCGACTAATCGTCAGAAACGCAATCGCGTCCACGACGGCGGTCTCCTTTGTGGTCGAAATCGGCGATGCCGGATCTATGCGGGCCGCAAACCATGGACGCGCGCCATGTCCGATGGCTGGCGTGCCAGGTCTTCGATCACCCTGCCCACCACATCCTGTTGGCGGAATATTGCCAGGCCATCGAGGATGCCGGCGTGCGTCTGGACAGGCTGACCAAGCTGGTGGTGGAGACCGCGGCATCCTGGTCGATGGCGCCGGTTGTGGCCGCCTACCAGGCGATGCGCGAGCCTGCTTCAGCGCGTCATTGGCAGCTTCGCGGGCTCGATACTTTTCCGCCGACGGCGGCTCTTTAAGCCTTTTTGCAGGAGCGACCTCCTGCGCAATCGCCCACAGGAACGCGGCCATTTCTCTGGCAATGGCGGTGACAGCGATGACTTTCGGCTTGCCTGCCGCGCACCAGGTCGCGGATCGTCGCCTCATGACCTTCGTCCGGAACCCAGACCGCGGTCAGGACGGACGAATGAAGAAGCAGAGAGTTACGGAAGAGCAGATTATTGCGGTGCTGAAGGAGCAGGAGGCTGGTGCGAAGGCAGCCGACCTCTGCCGCAAGCACGGAATTTCGGAAGCGACGTTTTACAACTGGAAAGCCAAATACGGCGGTATGGAAGTCTCCGAGGCGAAGCGGGTTGAAGGCGCTTGAGGACGAGAATGCAGGCTGAAGAAGCTGCTCACCGAGCAGATGCTCGATGCAGCTGCGCTTCGCGAGCTTCTATCAAAAAATGTATGGTCCGCCTCGCCCGTGCAAGAGGTCGCGACATCGTAAATGACGATTCCAGTTGCATAAATGTATCCGGCCTCTCGCGAGTGGGCTGCGGTTGCAGCCAGGCCATGATGAGATCCGCACACGCCGCTCCCAATAAAATGGTTCGGGCACGAAGCCCGCCTTTTTTGCACAGGGCTTACGGCATGTTGATCCGCTGTTTCGTCATCACTATCCCGAGCCTTGCAATCGAGCCAGAAGCGTCAGGTGAATGCAGGGTCTCTGCGTTCGTAGAGTGCTCGAGGCTTGGTCAGGACAACCCAGACAATCCGGGCTATCTTAGCGGCAAGTGCGACGACAGCTTTGTTGGGGTGCATCCGAGCCTTGCTCCAATTGGCGTAAGTCCGCGAACAGGTTGGCGAGCAGCTTCCGCATGGCCGGAGACAAATCGTTGGTAGGATCTTCGATGGCCTGTGGAAGGTCGAGCTTGAACAGACCAGCGCCCTGGCGTAGCGCGATCCCGTATTCGAGGCAGAAGGCTCGCATCTGATTGATCAGGCGTGTTCTCGTGCCGATCATCTGGTCACGCACACGGTGAAGGGTTTGGAGGGTCTGCTTGTTCTTCGCTTTTGATTGCTGCAAACCTCATTGTCGGCCGTGTGGTGCTTCAGCGATCGCCTCCGCGTCGATGATGTCACTCTTGTTCGACTTGACGTAGGGCTTCACGAATTGAGCAGGGA
>NZ_JABEPH010000264.1:0-8615 GCF_013004495.1 Rhizobium sp. SEMIA 4085 | reverse complement strand
CTTGATCGCAATGATGCGCGTGGCATCGCGCCGATGATGCGGGTTAATCTATACCGTCCTGTGCATGTGAAAACGCTGACGAGCCAGAAGCGGCGAGCCCTGCTGACGGCGCGCAAGCTACTGCAGGGAAAAGCGATTGCCATTGAAAACGACATTCGCGGACTTTTGCGCAATTTCGGGCTGAAGGTCGGGAACGTTGGAGCGGTCAAATTCGAGGAGCGTATCCGCGAGCTGGTCGACGGCATAGCTGATCTCCAGGAGATCATGGAGCCGCTGCTGACAGCGAGGCGTAAACTGCGTAGCTTGAAGTCTGGAAGCACCGAAACACCCGCTTCTAGAAGTCTTCCGACGGCCGACATCATCACATTCCCTGGACCAGATAAGCGATCGTCGCTGCGGCAACCCCATCTTCGCTTCGGCAAACACCCCGCATGATCAGGCGATTTCCGACAGCGGACCGGACATTATCTTGCTGGAAGCGTTCCTGCCGAATTCGCAGGGTGATGACCCCGCTTCCGATCTGCGGTTCGAACCGGAGCTGGTCGGCGCCGATGTGATCATGCGTGATCCAGTGTGATCGGTAAGGGTAATGGGGTAATTATGGATCAATCGTCGCAAAGTAGCATTGAGGCCACCGCAGGACGGAGCAAATCTTTGAAACCAAAAAACCGTAAGCCGCTGACAGGCATGGCTGACTATCGGTGCGAATGATCTCACTGAATCAAGGGCATGCGCAGGCATTGAAGGAAAGGAGCGGCGTCTCCTCTGTTCATTGCCAAAAGCCCGTTCAGGATAGTGCGCTGCATCTTGGACGAAAGCTTTTTCCGGGTCGCCGCGCGAAACTTCTCGACAAGTTCATCCCAATCCATCGGCCGCGCCTTGTCGCCGCGTGGCGCCGTGACGTCAGAGGTCACTGTCGTACCGTCGCTTGTGTGCAGGCTCAAATATGCAAGCGTTTCCGTGGGAAAGCGTCCGTCGATCTCGCGGTCGACCAAAAGACGGACGCTGCGGGCGAAGTCGCATAGGTCCGGTCTGGCAAGTTGGGCTTCGCTAATCGGCGCAAGCGCTGCAATTCCATCGATGACAGCAATCGCAATGCAATAGGGCAGGCTGTATTGGATATCGGTCACGGTCTTCGGCGAGTGAGAGTTGGCGAGCCGGAGAGCCCACTGAAACGTATGCACGTCTACTGATACGATCTTCTCTGGCGTTACGTCGATACGGCGGCAGACTGCCGTGAGCGCGTCAAGAGCGGGATGGATGTAGCGGCAGCAGGAGTACGGTTTGAAATAGACATTTGAGATTTCCATCGGTTGTTCAAAGCTTGCAGCGATGACCGACGGATCGAAATGTGAACGATGATCGAGCAGATCGAGCGGGCCTGTAAATCCCCGCTCGGCGAGTTGCAACGCGAGAAGCCCGGTTACCACGCTCCATGCGATGCCTTCCTTGACGTCATTTCCGGTGCATTTCGCGTAGCCAGAGCTGCCGTTTGCCTCCTGGTTCGGGGCCAGCACTCCGGCAATCGAAAGTGCCTGGGCAAGTGCTGCCGGATTTGTTCCGTAGAGACGCCCGGCTGCGGCGACGGCGCCATATCCTGTCCAGCGTCCAGATTGCCGGCTCTTTATGGCACCCGGATTTTGTGAGATAGCAATACGTATGCCGGCCTCGTATCCGAGGGCAACGGCGGCTAGGATGTCGTCGGCGGGCGCATCCGTCTCACAAGCGACCGACAAAGCAACGGGTATGACGGCTGCACCAGGATGACCGCGCGCGCCGCGATGACCGTCGTCGAAATCGAGCGCCGATGCCGAGGCGGCGTTGCAGAAGGCCGCAGCTGTCGTCCCCATGCTTTCACCGGTAAACCAAATCGGTGCGCGGCCGACTCCGAATTCTTGCCGGGCGATCGCACGCGCCACCTGTGCACCGCCGATCTCGCTTCCGACCACTGCCGCAGTCACTGCGTCCAGAATGCAGCAAAGTGCGCTTTGTCTCGCTTCGGCGGGCAAAGCTGCGGACGGATAGGCCATCAGATGATCTGCCAGGATCTGGGTCGCGTACATTTGTGCCTCCGCGTACCACTGTTTCCACCTCAAGTGCGAGCGGGCGAGCCGAGAGGTTGCGCTGCGCGAGCGTCAGGCTTGAGCCAGGTTTCGTAGACGTGGGCGGCGACATAGAGGTCGAGCATCGGCAAACCGACGCACGTGATCAGGATCGGGCGATCCGGCACGTCTCCTCCGACGGGGAGGTCTTTGAAGCCCATGACCCCGAGAAAAGGACCAAGTTGCTCCAGCGTTGCGCCCATCCGCGAGAAATAGAGCGCAAGGCTTTGCGAGTTGCGCCGGGATACCATGGAAACATCGTCGCAGATCGCAAGCCCTGACCGAAGAACAGTTTGAATGTGGTCGACAGGCGTTTCGTCCCCGCCAAGATGCAGAAGAACGGCATTCGCGAATATATCCTGCGCTGCGAAGACGGGCACGCTGGCATTGGAGGCGGTGATTACGAAGCGGCAGTCGCGGAGCTTGCGATTATCAGAAGCAGTCTCAAGTGGAACTCCGGCGGTAGGTCCATGTTTTTCGACGAGCCGCTGCGCGGAAGCTCTCGATCGGCTGCGCACGTAGATCGTTGAAATGATGTCCTTTCCGAAGTGGCCAAGCGCTTTGACGATTTCCTCGGCAATCGGGCCTGCTCCGAAGAGAAACACCGATATGTCATTTCCTATCGAGAAGAAGCGTTCAAGCGCCATTGAGGCATAGGTTGCCGTTCGTGCTGCGGAGATTTCTGTCCCGTCCATCACGCAAAGAGGACGCAGCGTGAAGCTATCGAGGAGAATAATCGTCGAGGCGGAGCGGGGCAGGCCAAAGCGGCGGTTTATTGCATTGGCGCCGACCACTTTTACCGCGGCATACCGACCCCCGACACCGGAAAGCGCAGAGAGCTTCCAGCCCAATCTCTCGCCCTTGAGTTCGTTGCGATAGGGCCGAAACTCCGGTTGTTTCCAAAGGTCTGTCTCGCTGAATGACAGAATAGACTTCAGTCCGTGCGCCCGTCCCAGACGCATGTCAGACCACGCATCTTTGGCAGCCTTGTGGAGATCATCCGCATCAAGGCGGACGCCGAGGCATGCCATGTCAGTAAGCGAAAAATATCCGGCTACAGCCTCCATCGCTTGTCCTCCGTGGGGCTCCTACATCCACTAAATGTGGCTATGGGAATCTCGCACTTTGGTTGCATCGGTTAAAGGAAAGATCGGGACATGTTTTTGTTGTCGGAGGGGTATTTGTGTAAAGCAGGAACGTCACGCCGAGTCTAAATATAAAACTTTCTTATTCCTGCGGATCTTCATTGTTGCGCAGAAAATGGCGCTGAGTCCGTCTGGACTTGATCGCGCTTAAGAGGAAATGAGACCCCGTTCCATCGCCCGGTCGCAAGGTCGGGGGCAGGGTGACGTTTCTGGGTAGGTTCGCCCCAGCGAAACCGGCCAGCCGGCTTCCTTCGCAGGATAAAGCTATTGCTGCGTGCCAGCCGGCGGCGCAGTTGCCGGAGCGGGAGCGGCATTATTGTCTGCCGGTGCGGTGGGGGGTGCCAGAGCCGGTGCTGGTTCGGAGTTACTTGTCGAAGCAGTGGCTTGCGGATCCGTATCCGGTCCAGCAAGCCACTGGGTGAGAGCAAAAACTGCAATCGCGACCAACGCTACAGCGGCAATCCATCCAACCCAAGAATTCGAGCGGCGAGAATCGCTGGGCGTCGTGCGCAGGTCGGGCTCCCGGTTTGAGTTTTTCGGGTCGTAAGCCATCTGGTATCTCCTCTTTCAGTCGGAGAAGAATGTCATGGCAAGCGATTGGTTCCTGCGTCTCAAGTCTTTGCGACAGCACAGCGGGCGTTGGACGGAATTTCCCATAGCTTGGAATGCTGGGAAGTCTCAACCGCCTGGCCCGTTGACACAAAGACCGGCTGCGCATTTCGACCGCATGGGCAAAACCGATCGCGTCGCAAGACTCACAGGCGATCCACAAGCGCAGTCAATACATCGGTTATCAGGCCGCGGTGCTCATAGAGCCTGAGACGAAGCGGACCAACGGTTGAACAGACGTGGCGCTCTTTAAGTTCTGCAACCTATCCAGTAATTCAAGGGATGCCTTATCTCCAACTGTCGGGCTAGCGAGCCGCAGGAACTTTGTTTCGAGAGCCGACTCCTGCATAGGGTTGGCAGCCTCTCCATCAGCAAGTGGGACATACTTTTCGAGCACTCTTCCATCGTGAAGGGGCAAGCAAGCACTTGCTGCATGCGGCTCGCGAAATAGGTCGCGCGCCGAACGAGGCATAAACTCGATGATGTCCTGAAGGCTCCCAGCGATATCGTGACGCAGCCAGTCTTCCGCGAACCAATCCGGGCCAGGTTCAACGCCAAGGACTGCCATCGCAATGGCATGGGGCGCGCTGAACTGCGCCGCCCACATGTCTTTCGGCCGCACAGTGCTGAATGGCGGTTCGCAAACGATTGGAGGTGCCGTGACACCCAGCTTGATGCGCTCGCTGGCCGCAGCATCGATTCCGGCCATTGTGAAGACGTCGCGGCACGCCTGCACACTGTTCTGGATAAGCCGGCAACAGCTGAAAGGTTTGAAACCGACTTTTGAGATTTCGTAGATCGAACCGAAGGAACGGGTCAATCGGCCGAAATCGCAGTCGTCTGCCCCTGCCATACGCCAAAAACCAGTCTGACCTTCGAAGATATCCAGTGGCCCCTCGAAGCCCGCCGCAGCAAGCCGCGCCGCGTTTACGCCCGTCTGCGCCGCTGCCCCGAAGTTGTTCTTCGCCATTGACGGGGCTTTGCCGTAGACGGTCTTCATGACCGAGGCGACTGGCGCATTGGCCGCAGCGATCGCGATTGCTTGCGCCGCTTGGCCTGCGTCAAGCCGCATCAACTTCGCAGCCGCTGCGGTTGCCCCAAACGTCTGCCACGTTCCATGTCCGTGAAGCGTTTTTCGCGGTGTCCGATGAAGAAGCGAGATACCCACACGGCAGCTAACTTCGTAACCGACGACGACCGCTTCAAGAAAGTCCGCACCCGAACACTCCCTATGGGCGGTCATCGACAACGCGGCTGCGATGACGGTGGCGCCGGGGTGGCCCTTCTCGTAGATGTCATCGAAGTCGAGTGCATTGATAAGTGACGCCTTGCGAAAGGCCGACATTCCAGGATCGAGTAAACGGACACCGGGGCCGGCCGCATAGTTATCAGTTAGAAAGCTGTCCATCATGCGGGAGACTGGCAGATTACGCGCGCCGAACAGGCAGCCAATCGAATCCATTATGCAAAGCTTGCTCTTGTGAATGACCTCCGGCGGGAGGCGTGAGAAGGATTCCTCGCCGATATATTCGCCGATCGTTTGGGTTATCGAGGGAGGCATGCTTGGTATCCGGTTGAATGGATGGGCGATGGCTACGGCGAAGTCTAGGGATCTCTCGTCGTCTCGCCACTGCAAGAATTGGGAGCTCTGCCACGTCGGCTGCCGGTACACGATGAACGATCGCAGGAGCCAGCGATGCCGCAATCGAGGGACGTCCGAGCCAACCCTTCGAAGCTGGTCTTGTGCGATGCGCTCGGAATGAGCTCCCGGACCGCCGCCACGCGGGTGCGATCGATGTGAGTAGAAAGCACGCCGACTTGGTCGGCCGCTCGGGCGATCACTTGGCCCCAGGGATCACAGACAAGAGAATTGCCATAGGTGAAACGCCGTTCCCCATTCGCTGCTACATAGCCACCCCATTGTCCGCAGGCGACGAAATAGGCCTGGAGTTCGATAGAACGCGCACGGCAGAGTACTTCCCAATGGTCCTTGCCCGTTTGCAGCGTAAAGGCTGCTGGTAGAATGACGACATCGACACCCGCACTAGCAAGCGCGTCGAAGAGTCGGGGGAAACGAAGATCGTAACAGATGGCGCAGCCGATCCTGTATCCGTGCGCTTCGTAGATGAAGAGTCTATCGCCAGGGGCCACTGTCTCGGATTCACGATAGATCTTGCCGTCCGGCGCTTCGATGTCGAACAGATGGATTTTGCGGTAGCGTCCGACCTCCCGCGCCTTCGGGTCGAAAACCACCGTCGTGTTATATATCTTTGAACTTCCTCCGATCCTTTCGAGCAGACTTCCGCCGTGAATCCAGATCTGTTCTCGAGCCGCGAATTCCTGCAACATTCGATAGGCCTTGCCGCCCGGCATGTCGTCGGCCGCGGCGAGCTTCTCTTGAGCGGTTCCCCCAGACCAGTCGAAATGCTCCGGAAGCACGATGAGATCCGGTCTATCGCGTTCCATTGCCTGGTGCATCAGGGTCTCGGCAGTGTGCAGGTTGAGATCGCGGTCGGGCTGGGAATTCATCTGGATGAGGGAAATTTTCATGACACGATCTGGTCCAAATCGAAGATGGAATGGCCGGCCTCAAGATGGGGCCGCAGCTGAAGCGAATGCCGTTGTCGTCGGAGAGCAAAG
This sequence comes from Rhizobium sp. SEMIA 4085, assembly GCF_013004495.1. Lineage (NCBI taxonomy): Bacteria > Pseudomonadati > Pseudomonadota > Alphaproteobacteria > Hyphomicrobiales > Rhizobiaceae > Rhizobium > Rhizobium sp. SEMIA 4085. The sequence goes on along the minus strand of NZ_JABEPH010000264.1, from coordinate 2,119 downwards.
TCGGCGACGCGGCGCATATGCGAGGGTTCGGCAACGAAGACGCCTTCGTTATCAGCGAGGACCGCGTAGCCTGGCAGGACGGCTGCGCCACCACACGCAATTGGGACGTTGATGGCGCCGCCGATCTTGTGCCGGCGGCTCGTCGTCTTGGATGAGACGCCGCGGCACCAGACCGGAAATTGGCTGGCCCGAATCTCTTCGACGTCCGTGCAGGGTCCATCGACGATGACGGCCACTGCTCCGCGCGCACGGGCGGCTGCCACGACACCGCCGCCGACGCAGGCTACGTCGTCCTGATCGACCCGGGAGATGACGAGAGCATCTCCCGGGGTAAGCAGATCGATGGCCTTGTAAATGACGGTTCCATCGCGGCCTGGTGCGGCCACCGTGATCGCCGTTCCAATCGCCTTTGCCGGAAAGACGGGGGTGATAAGCGCGCCGACGAATCCGACATATTCAAAATGGCCGATGGTTGCGGTTTCGACCTCCGCAAGGAGGGTTCGCAATGATTGCGGAATGGCCTTTGGCCGCATTCTCATCCGATATGGTTCAGTCATTCGACAAAACTCCGATCGTCTCTATCATCTGCCTCAGATCGGACGTTCGCCGGCGGTCGTCGTCCGATGCATGATGCGGATGGTGTTCGGATCGAAGGAGTCGCGCCGATGCATCGTGCAGCGGTTGTCCCACATCATGATGTCGCCGACCTCCCATTTCTGGATGAAAGCTTCGGCGGCACTACCGGTCGCGTGTTCCCAGAGCTTTGTGATCAGATCGCTGCTCTCGTCGAGCGGCATGCCGACGATCCAGGATCCTTCGGACGTGCCGCCTAGGTAGAGAGCCTTGCGTCCGGTCTCGCCGTGGGTGCGGACCAGGGGATGGACGATGCCGCTCCACTCGCGAAAATCACGGCTCTTCGGCGCAGATTTTCCAAGGCGCAGTTTGCCCGTTTTGTCATAGACGTTCTGGAAGAAGATCTGGCGTCCATCGATAGCCTTGCGCAGTTCGTCCGAAAGCGTTTCGTAAGCACGGTAGGTCGACAGAAAATATGTATCACCTCCGGAAGGGGGGACTTCGATCGCTCTGAGGATTGCTCCTGCCGGCGGGCGTTCATAGAACCATGTATCGGGATGCCAGGACGCTTCGCTGTTACCGAGCGCGCCGCTTGGCTTGCCGTCCTTCCTCACATTGCAGATTACCCGGATCTCACGGGGGGTCGGGGGTCAGCCCTCCTGCAACTGCTTTGGATGGATGACGAACTCGCCGAAATGACGCGAAAAATCCCCCTGCTGTTGATCGGTGATATGTGCTGCACGAAAGCGGACAACGCCGTATTGCAGCCAGTATGACCGGACTGCGGCAATGTCTTTGTCGTCATAGTTGGAGAAGTCGAACCCAACGATGTCGGCGCAGACATTGTTGGAGTTCTGGACCGCGGAAACCTTCGTTCTGTTGAGCATTCTTGTGCCTCCTTTAGGAGATCCCGGACTTGGGATCGCATGAAGTGTAGCCAAGGGTTCGATGAGATTTCCAATATCAATTATTAGTTATTGATATTGGATTGTTATTAATCGATCTATTGCTCGAGCAACTGGACCGCGGAATGGGCAATGGCAAGTTCAACGCGACTGCCAACAGCGAGCATGTCCATGCGCGTGGATCGGATCATGGACTTTAACGTCGTCTTATCATTAACGGACAACCAGGCCTCCAGATAGGCGCCGAGGTTAACGACCTTCTGGACGGATGCCGTCAGGAGGTTCACGGGCCCATCCATGGCACCTGCAGCATCTGCAAGCCTGACTGCCTCGGGCCTTATGCAACAGAACCGGACCTTGCCCGGAACGAGGTCCTGCGGCCAAGCGGCGATAATCGGGAGGTTTGCTTCTCCGAGCAATAGACGCACGCACGCGTCATCGATTGCGGTGTCATCCAGACCCGAAACCGGCAGGATATTGGACTTGCCTATGAAGTCCGCCACAAAGGATGTTCTCGGTTGATTGTAGATGTCCGCCGGCGAACCTTCCTGCGCCACGAGACCGCCTTGCATAACGATGATCCGGTCGGACATGGCCATCGCCTCTTCCTGATCATGCGTGACATAGACGAAGGTCATGCC
>NZ_JABEPH010000263.1:0-8625 GCF_013004495.1 Rhizobium sp. SEMIA 4085 | reverse complement strand
ACATTATTCACTCGCAGCCGAATCGATGTACGACCATCCCTTCCAATGGGGTTCAAAGCGGACCGGACCAGATCTTGCACGTGTCGGTGGTCGGTATTCGAACGAATGGCAGGTCCAGCACCTTGCCGATCCGCGCGCGGTCGGGCCGGAATCGATCATGCCAAGCTACGCCTTCCTCAAGACCAACGAGGTCGCGGCGAAGGATGTCGGCATGGATCTCAAGGCAAACAGAGTTGTAGGTGTGCCTTATACCCCGGCCATGATCGCCAACGCCGAGGCCGACATGAAATTGCAGGCGGATCCCAACGCCGACACCACGGCGCTGCTCGAACGCTATCCGAAGGCCAAGACCGGCGACTTCGACGGTGACCCTTCGAAGCTGACGGAGATGGACGCTCTGGTGGCCTACCTGCAGATGCTAGGCACCTTGGTCGATTATTCGACTTATGACGACGCAACCGGATATCGCTGAGGAACGCTCATGGAAACCTACACAACAATGCGCCACTTCGCCGACAGTTGGGGCCTCCTCGCTATGACGCTGTTCTTCATTGGCGTTGTCCTTTTCACGCTCCGTCCGGGTGGCAGGGAAAGCGCCAATGAAGCCGCAAGCATACCTTTGAAGGATGACTGATATGTCGGACAAACATGTTGACGAATTCAGCGGCGTCGAAACCACCGGCCATGAATGGGACGGTATCCGCGAGCTGAACAATCCCATGCCGCGGTGGTGGGTCTGGACGTTCTATGCGACGATCCTGTGGGCGGTGGGCTATGCCATCGCTTATCCTTCCATTCCGCTTTTGACCAAGGCCACCGATGGGCTGCTCGGCTCTTCGAGCCGTGCCGATCTTACGCAGGAAGTAGAGACGGCAAAATCCACCCAGACCACCTATCTCGACCAGATTGCCGCAAAGACGGTCGGCGAAATCGACGCGGATCCCAATCTGCGGCAATTTGCCATCTCGGGTGGCGCTTCCGCTTTCAAGGTCAATTGTGTGCCGTGCCATGGTAGTGGCGCAGCCGGCGGCCCTGGGTTCCCGAACCTGAACGATGACGATTGGCTATGGGGCGGCGATCTTGAATCAATCCAAAAGACCATCGCCCACGGCGTCCGTTTCGACGGTGACGGCGACACCCAAGTGTCCGAGATGCCTGCGTTTGCTGATGTCCTCGACGCCACGCAAACCCGCAACGTCGCTGCCTATGTCTGGAGCCTGACAAAAACGTCGTCCGATATAGAGATGGCAAGCGCCGGCAAGCAGGCTTTTCTCGACAATTGCGCGGCCTGTCACGGCGAAGATGGCAAGGGCAGCAACGACATGGGAGCGCCCAATCTGGCCGATGCCATCTGGCTGAAAGGGGAGGGCGAAGAGGCGATCACCCGCCAGATCATCGCTCCAAAACATGGCATGATGCCGGCCTGGGCCGCCCGCCTTGGCGAGACGACCGTGAAAGAACTGACCGTCTTCGTGCATTCGCTGGGCGGCGGAAAATAGGAGATCATTATGTCCAAACGCGATACCAATCCGCTGATTTCGCTCTACGGAACGCCGCGTTCGGTCGTCCACACGCGCGTTTCCGTTCGGGCCAAGATGCCTGTCACGGCAGATGAGGAAAAGGACGACTCGGAGAGGCTTGGTCAGGCGATGATCAGTTTGACCTGTCTCAAGGATCAGTCGACCACAAGCCGCTAATAGGCGGACATCCGCTGCAGGTCTCTCGCTGCGGCCTCCTGGCCACGCCTTCGCGCGTGGCTTTTTTTGCACGTGAGCGTTCGGCGTCGGCTGGCCTGCTTCTTGACCTACGTCAAGGAAGGCGGCGCTGCGGAATGCGACAAGGGGGCATCAATGATGGATGCTGACGATGAATCTCTACACCGCCCCGGCCCCACGCGACAAGAACACGGTCGAACACCTTCAGGTGGAACCGGTCAACGCGGCGCGCAATCGTCAGCCTCTTTATGCAGCGCGTGAGAAGGTTTTCCCCAAGCGGGCGGAAGGCCACTTCCGCCGCTTCAAATGGATCGTGATGCTGATCACGCTCGGGATTTACTATCTCTCACCATGGTTGCGGTGGGACAGAGGTCCTTACGCGCCCGACCAGGCGATCCTGATCGATCTGTCCTTACGGCGCTTCTTTTTTTTCTTCATCGAGATTTGGCCGCAGGAATTCTTTTACGTGGCCGGCCTGCTGGTCATGGCGGGCTTTGGCTTGTTTCTGGTGACGTCCGCAGTCGGGCGAGCATGGTGCGGCTATGCCTGTCCCCAGACGGTATGGGTCGATCTGTTTCTCGTCATCGAGCGCGCCATCGAGGGCGACCGCAACGCACGGATCAAACTCGACAATGCGCCATGGAGCACCGGCAAATTATTGAAGCGCGTCGCCAAGCACGCGATCTGGCTCGGCATCGGTGCAGCAACCGGCGGCGCATGGATTTTCTACTTTGCTGACGCGCCAACATTGGCACTGAGTTTCTTTTCGGGCCAGGCACCGGCCGTCGCCTATGCAACCGTCGCCACGCTTACCACAACGACCTATGTGCTCGGCGGTCTGATGCGCGAGCAGGTCTGCACATACATGTGTCCGTGGCCGCGGATCCAGGGCGCCATGATCGACGAAAACTCCCTCGTCGTCACCTATAACGACTGGCGCGGCGAGCCGCGCTCCCGTCATGCCAAGAAAGCGGTCCTTTCGGGCCAGGCCGTTGGAGACTGCGTCGACTGCAATGCCTGCGTCGCCGTCTGCCCAATGGGCATCGATATCCGCGACGGTCAGCAAATGGAATGCATCACCTGCGCGCTCTGCATCGATGCCTGCGATGGTGTCATGGACAAGCTGAACAAGCCGCGCGGCCTCATCGCCTATGCAACACTGAGCGAATATGCCGCCAACATGGCGCTTGCCACCGACAATGGAAAGACCGGTGTTCAGCCTCAGCGCGTTCGCGATGACGACGGAAACTTCATCGCCGCAATCCGGCATTTCAATTGGCGCGTCATCTTCAGGCTGCGCGTAGTCTTTTACGCTGCCGTCTGGGCAGCAGTTGGCATCGGTATGCTCGTCCATCTCGCACTGCGCGAGCGGCTTGACCTCAACGTGGTGCACGACCGAAACCCTCAGTTCGTTCTCGAATCAGACGGCTCGATCCGTAACGGCTACACGCTTCGTATTCTCAACATGCTGCCGCAGCCCCGCACGATTGCCTTGCATATTGAAGGAATGGATGGCGCGACGATGAAGATTCCGGAACTGTCGGAAGAGGAGAGCCGGCATTTCATGATTGAAACGAAGCCCGACACGGCAATGGCGCTCAAGGTCTTCGTCACAAGCAAGAATGCCTCCAGTGCCCTCAGCGAATTTCTTTTCGTGGCCGAAGACCCGGTCGGCACGGATCGCTCGGTCTACAAAGCCGCCTTCAATTCGCCAGGAGCCAGAAAATGAGCGAGCACCAGATCACCAACGGCAAAGGCTTTACCGGCCGCCACATGCTTTTCATCATGCTTTCCTTCTTCGGCATCATCATTTCCGTCAACATGACGATGGCCTGGTACGCCTCGTCGAGCTGGAGCGGCCTGGTGGTGAAAAATGCCTATGTCGCAAGCCAGGAATTCAACAAGAAGGCGCAGGCAATGCGCGCTATGGCCACAAGCGGCGTTTCTGGCGAATTCGCGCTTCAAGACGGGTTGATCGTTTATGGGTTGCGCGATCGCGGCGGTTCGCCAGCCGCCGCTGACGAGGTCACGGCGCATTTCAGGCGGCCGGTCGGCGACCAGGAGGATTTCGTCATTCGATTGCGGAAGAGACCTGACGGCCATTTCGAAGCGCGCCACCGCGTCCTGTCGGGCGATTGGATCGTTGAAGTCATTTCGAAGAACGAGGGCGTGACCGTGATGCACGAGGCACTCAGGATCAATACCGCGGGGTTCGTCCAATGACATGCTGCACCATGGATGTAGAAGGCGTGCTGTCGCTGAGCAGCAACGTGATCAGCGCCGAGGAGGCACTGCTGGCCAGCCAGCCTTTGGGCTCCGGTCTCAGGCAATCGGATTTCAGCGTCCCAGGCGTTCACTGCGGCGCCTGCATCTCGACCATCGAAAAGGCGCTGACGCAGTTGCCTTATGTCAAGGGCGCGCGGGTAAACCTCACGGCAAAGCGCGTGAGCTGCGTATGGCACGAGGAGATGAACGGCAAGCCGGTCAATCCAGCCGGCATTCTGTCTGCAATTGCGCGCTGCGGCTATCAAGCGCATTTGTTCACGGCTGACTTGAGCGACGATGATCGCGTTCGCAATCAACTGCTGCTGGCCGTCGGTGTCTCGGGCTTTGCTGCGGCAAACATTATGCTGCTTTCCGTATCGATCTGGTCCGGGGCGGAGGCTGCAACGCGCGACATGTTCCATTGGATATCGGCAATGATCGCGGCGCCCACGCTGATTTATGCCGGCCGTTTCTTCTATCAATCCGCATGGAACGCTTTAAAGCACGGCCGTACCAATATGGATGTGCCTATATCGCTCGCCGTGACGCTTTCTTATTCGATGTCGCTCTGGGAAACGATCCACCATGGTGAGCACGCCTGGTTCGATGCATCTGTGTCCCTGCTGTTTTTCCTGTTGATTGGCCGCACTCTCGATCACGTCATGCGCGACAAGGCACGTGCGGCAATCACCGGCCTGGCGCGGCTTGCCCCGCGAGGCGCGCTCCTGATCAACCGGGACGGCCCCAAGCGTTATGTGCCGTTGGACGAAATCAGTATCGGCGATTTGATTGCCGTGCCGGCCGGCGAACGTATTCCGGTCGATTCCACCGTCGTTACCGGCAAGAGCGAGATCGACCTTTCGATCGTCACGGGCGAGAGCATTCCGATCGCGGTATCGACGGGAAGCGAACTGAAGTCCGGTGCGATGAACCTGACGGGATCGTTGACGATCAAGGCAGCGGCGACTGCAAGAAACTCGTTGCTTGCCGAGATCATCGGCCTGATGGAAGCCGCAGAAGGCGGCCGCGCCCGCTACCGGCGCATCGCCGATCGCGCCGCGAGCTATTATTCGCCGGCCGTTCATCTCCTGGCACTGGTATCCTTTCTCGGTTGGGGTCTGATCGGGGGCGATTGGAAGCAAGCGATGCTGGTGGCCGTCGCCGTCTTGATCATCACGTGCCCCTGCGCGCTCGGCCTGGCGGTTCCCGTTGTTCAGGTCGTGGCTGCCGGGAGGCTGTTCCGGCGAGGCATTATGGTCAAGGACGGCTCGGCCATGGAACGCCTGGCGGAGATCGATATGGTCGCCTTCGACAAGACCGGCACCCTGACGATGGGGCAGCCGCGTCTCGCTTACCACACGCATGCCGGCCCAGGTGGACTGGCCGTTGCCGCCGGCCTGGCGGCTCATTCCCGGCATCCATTGTCACAGGCACTTTGGCGCGAGGCCGGACCAAATGTCCTGGCATTTGATGAGGTCGAGGAGATCCCGGGCGCTGGACTGGAAGCCGAATGCGGGAAAGGAATCTACCGTCTCGGCAACGCGGCCTTTGCTTGCCCGGGAAGTCCGCGAGGCGCACAACAGAGCGATGCATTCTCCGAGGTCGTCCTATCGAAGGATGGGATCGAGCTTGTACGCTTTTACTTCGAGGATACCCTGCGGCCAGGTGCCGATGGCGCGATCGAGAGCCTTGCGCGTGAGGGGTTTGCCGCGATTATGATGTCGGGCGACCGGCAATGTGTCGTCGAGGCGACAGCCAAGACGCTCAAGATCGACCGCTGGCTTGCAGGATTGACGCCCCGGGGAAAGATGGAGGAATGCGAACGTCTGGGCAAGCTCGGCCATCGCGTCCTGATGGTCGGTGACGGGATCAACGACGCACCGGCGCTCTCGGTAGCTCACGTGTCGATGGCACCGTCGACGGCGGCAGATGTCGGCCGGCAGGCAGCAGACCTGGTCTTCATGCACGATAGCCTTGAGGCCGTGCCCGAGGCGATCTCCGTGTCGCGCCTGGCGGCTCGGTTCATCCGGCAGAACTTCGCGCTGGCGATTGGTTACAACATCATCGCCGTGCCGATCGCAATCGCGGGCTATGCGACGCCTCTGGTCGCGGCCGTGGCGATGTCGACATCGTCGCTCATCGTAATCGCAAATGCCCTGCGAATGAACGAAAGGGCAAAGGTCCCTGGCAGGCGCCATGCGATCCGCAATACGAAGCATTCGGCCGTGGGGGGCGTGTGGCCATGAACATGTTGATTTACCTCATTCCGATCGCGCTCTTCATGGGAGGATTGGGCCTTTTTGGTTTCCTGTGGTCTCTGAAGAACGGCCAGTACGACGATCTCGAGGGAGCGTCATGGCGCATTCTCGATGACGAGGATGAAAAGACGCCCCGGCCGTAAGGGTATGACCGTTGCCAGGAGCGGCGGATCGTTGCCGCCGGCCGCTACATCTGGCGCAGAGCCGCGATATCGTCGATGCGCACCGTTCTGCCTTTGACAGTGACGCCCGCTTCCTTGAGCGCACCGAATGCGCGCGAAAGTGCTTCAGGAGCAAGGCCGAGCTTGCCGGCGAGCAAGCTCTTTTGGTAGGGGAGACGAACGGTTTCGCTTGGTTTTCCTGCCGAACATTGGCTTAAAAGATAGTTGGCAACCCGCTGAGGCGCGGTGTGTAAACGGTCACTAGCTACACATTCCATCGTCGCAAGCAGATGGTCGGCCATCAACTGCATGATGTTCCTATCCAGAGCTCGGTCCTCTTGCGCCAAGCGTCTCACGCCGTCGATGGTAAAGCGTGCTAGCGCCACGTTACCTGCCGCCTGGGCGTTGTAGGCATAGACGCCACCGCCGCCAATCAGATATTCGGCGAAAGTATCACGCGGCTCACAGATCCTGATGTCTGCTGCGCGACCGATCTCGTTCGTCTTGAACAAGCGAACATAGGCTTGGAGAACGCAAAAGAACGAGTCTGCTCTTTGGCCTTCCCGGATGATGAAATCGCGAGGCTCGTACCTGGTGATGTCAGCCAGCTTGAGCAGCCTGTTGGCGGTGTTGCTGCCCAGCCCGGCAAATAGCTTTGAACGCGCCAATACGGACGTCTCGACGGACATTTTCCTACCCTTGTTGAATCCCAAACCTGATTTAGCCTGCGCAAGCGAATTCCTGTTTGATCTTGATCAACCGCCCAGGCGAGAAAAGACCGCAAAACTGGATCTTTCGTGGTCCTTGCGAGCCGCTTGACCATTCTTTGGGGAGAAGCATGATCGGCGACGTTCCCATTTCCCGAGAAATTCGATAATTGAGGAAAGCAACTGGTGGTTCGCGGGTGTCTTTCGGAAAAGCCCTAGGGAATGTAGAAATGACGGACAGGCAATCCGAGCATATTTTGGTCGTAGATGACGACGCCCGGATTCGGCAGATGCTGATCCGCTATTTTGAGGACGAAGGATATCGCGTCACGGCGGTCGCCGATGGGACGGCCATGCACGCTGAGCTCGCGAAGACCGACTTTACAGCGATTTTCCTCGATCTGGTTTTACCTGGCGGCCAAAACGGACTTCAGTTGGTGCGGGAAGTCCGCGCAAGTTCGGACGTGCCTATTTTGATGCTGACAGGCCGCGACGATGTGACCGACAAAGTCGTAGGCCTCGAAGTCGGAGCAGATGATTACATCGCCAAACCATTCCACCTTCGCGAGGTTCTTGCCCGGCTGAGAACCATCTTGCGCCGCCGCCAGCCTGCCGAACGCCCGGCAGTGCCGCAGGCCGGCGATGACGGCGTCCTGGAATTCGATGGATGGCAACTTCATATCCATCGGCGCAAGTTGACGGACCCTTCTGGACAAGACACACCGCTGACAACCGGGGAGTTCGATATACTGCTCGTCTTTGCGCGCAACCCAGGCCGCGTGCTGTCGCGCGAAACGCTGATGGATCTCACGCGCAGCCGCAACCTCGAAGCGTTTGATCGAACGATCGACGCACAAATTGCCAGGCTGCGCAGAAAAATCGAACAGGATCCCAAGAACCCGACCATCGTCCAGTCCGTTCGCGGCGTCGGCTATGTCTTTACCGGCGGCCGCCGATAAACGTCGTCACAACGCTGGTTATTTGATTACTGTCAATGTTGGCGGCGGTTGAAGCGCCTATGTCCGTCGAAAACGGGATAATAATCGAAGAACTGGATGCAGATGTTCCTTTGGCTTGCATTTGCGGCTCTGACAGCTGCCGTTGCGGCTGTGCTGTTTACGCCGTTCAATGGACGGCTCGCAGTGACTGGCCGGCGCGCCACAAGCGCGTCGCTGGTCTACCGCGATCAACTGTTGGAAGTTGACCGAGATCTGGCGTCCGGATTAATCGGCGTACTCGAAGCCGATTACGCAAAGGCCGAGATCGCCCGGCGCCTTATCTGCGCTACCAAGCCGGAAAACGGCGCGACCGGTTTTTTTCGCGCATCGCCAAAGTGGCTGAAATGGACCATCGTTGTCTTTCTGCCTTTTGTCTCGATTTCCCTTTATTTGCCGCTCGGCCGTCCTGATGTGCCGTCGCGGCCGTTGGCGGGTCGGCTGGCGGATCCTGGCAACGACATGGCGGTGCTGATTGTGAAGGCGGAGCGGCATCTTTCGGAGAATCCGGATGACGGCAGGGG
>NZ_JABEPH010000262.1:0-8676 GCF_013004495.1 Rhizobium sp. SEMIA 4085 | reverse complement strand
TTTATAAGCAGTCGAGAGCAGCGCATAGAGCGAGATGGCGACAGTGCTAGTTGTGTCAAGCAGATTCATGGAATATCGCTTTCAGTGGTCTTGAGGAAGCGCGCGGATTACAAATCCGCGGTCATGCAAAGCTGGAATGATGCTGGATAGCGCCGCGATGGTCTGGTAGCGCAGACTGGCGTCAGTGCCCGGTTGCAATTCGCTGGGGGGGCATCCGTCGTGCAAGAGCACAATTGCGCCCGGCCGGATAGATCCGAGCACTGCATCGACAATGGCGTCCACCCCGGGAAGAGACCAGTCTCGCGGATCTACCGACCAGTGGACGGCGGCCAGTCCAGCGCTCGCCGCCGTAGTGAGCACTTCTTCGGTCCAGATCCCATACGGTGCGCGGATGTGCCGCACTGAGGCCTGCCGTGACGCCATGGTGATGGCTCTGTTCGCCTCGAGTATTTGACGTTGCACTTCGCCGGGTCCGCATGTGGACAAGTCCGGATGTGTCATCGTGTGGTTAGCGACTTCGTGCCCTTCTGCAATCATTCGTTGGATCAGTTTTGGCTGATCTGCCGCGTACTCGCCGATGACGAAGAAAGTCGCCGGTACCCGGTGTTCAGCCAACACATCGAGAACTTCCGGCGTGCAAAATGGATGAGGACCGTCGTCGAACGTCAAATAAACGCTGCGCTGGCCGGTGCCGTCAGCGTACTCGCTGGGCACCTCGCATAAGCAATCGCGGTGTGTCATAGTTCCGGTCCGTTCCGATCGATCATCGTACCGGTGGGCCAATCGGACATCGAACGTCCAACTGGCAGAACGATGACCAGTGGATCCTCGACGCGCGTGGGCGGCAGATCGATACGCGCGTGTGGGAGGGTGGACCGCACGCGGATTTCCGACAAAATCGTCACCATACCGTGACGGCCGAACCTTGCGATATGTTTCCGCAGCTCTGGCCGAACCGTGCCGAAAGCGAATGGAACTTGAAGCTCCTGCAGTGTCGGAAACATGACATGGATCGAATGGGCGATTCCGAGTCCCTCAAGATTCGGACGCACCCCATACAAGCCTAGTTCAGCCACCAGCAGGTCGACTCCGTCAACCTTGATGAAACGGCGCAGCAATCCCATATGAGCCGCCACACCACTTGAGTCATAGGCGATTGCCCGAAGTTCAGGTCTTGCTCCGGCCCAGCTTCGACTACCTTCGAACGGCTTTGCATTAAAGACCCCAGTCGGTCCATAGGTTTTGCGAAAGAACTCGGCGAGTTCGACATGGTCGGCGAGTTCCAACTCGTTTTCCCAGCACAGCCTCCACCGCACCTCAGAGCGCATGCAAAGACCTCCTTTTTCTTGGTGTTGTCTTGAAGCACGCATTGTGCGATCGAAGCAGGCGGTCCGTTCGCTGCGCGTCAGACACTGTCGCCAGGGATCGCGATATCAGCCAATCGGGATGGTAGAACTTTTCGACAGTCCTCGCGCTTGAGATGAAAAACTCTCTCAATACTTCCGACCTTCCTTAGCCGCTCGTAGACTTATGCCGACCTACTTGTCCGGCAATTGCCAAACTTGTCGGGTTATCGACATTTCCCTAATGCATCATCGGGAGATTGGTAAAATTGATTGTTTGGATGGCATGCATCCACGTTATGGATAGATGGAAACATGCGTTTCAAGGACTTTGACCTGAACCTCCTCGTTACGCTCGACGCGCTGATGACCGAGCGTAACCTCATGGCGGCGGGACGCAGCACCAACTTAAGCCAGCCGGCCACCTGTGCGGCCTTCGCCCGGTTACGCGCCTGTTTCCGCGATTGAGCTGTTACGATGAATGGCTAGGAATTTGTCCCAACGCCGCGTGCGCAAGGCTCGCCTCGGCAGCCTGCGACGGCGCGGAGCGTTTGGTCTTGGTTTTCTGATAAAACTTCATCCGGGACCGACGCCGTTCTATTTTTTGACGCTGTCATCTGCTTCCCGTTTCGCCATCGACTGCAGTGGCGCACGAAGGCGCGGCGTTCGCCGCACCATCGCCGCTATCGCCACAGGTCTCTTCTATGCGGCTTAGTAAGCTGAAAACATCGCGTAAAATCTCTTCATCGAAGGTCCGCAACTTCTCGATAGTAGCCAACAGAAGAACCGCTTTGGTTTCAGTTTCGCCCCAAAGGTGGGGTGCTGCCGGCGCGATAATCTCTTCCGGAGTTGCATCCAAAACCTCACAGAGATGAATCAGTCGGCCCACCGTGAGACGGGAGACTTTATTTTCGTAGCGGCCGTAGACCTGCTCGCTGATGCCAAGCAAGGGCGCGAGTTTCGAGCGAGGCAGTTTTCGCTTATCGCGGGCTTCGCGAAGACTGATGCTGATCTGTTTTTCCAGTTCGGCGCTAAGTGCAATCCGCCCGTCAAAAGGTTTTCGATAGACCGGTTTGTCGATGCCCGGATCATCGACTTGTTGCAAACCGAGTTCATTAATCCATTGCTTCAATGATGGTCCTGACATTGCTCCGACTGAGGTTAATGCTCCAGAGCCTCTTTATACGGAAAAGTAATGTGCTTGGAACCATTAATATCGCGATTTCGATCACGTTTGGCGCATTTCAATGTGGCGGAACCTCATTCTCTTGGCGTCGCGCGCATAAATTTATCTTTATTATCAACGATATATATGCCTCTCATACTGGAGTTACTTCGTGTACGGATTACCCAGTTGCGCCAAATTGGCTACCCGTGCATTTGGTGAGCTTGGTGAGAACCGTCGTTGCATTTCCTGGTCTCGCACCGGACGCCCTGTGTAGGCATGGCGGCCTTTTGTCCTGCACCCGCATGGAGCCTTCTCGGCTCTCGGCCATTCACTGACGGCTGCATGCGTCGGCTGTTGGACGGCGATGCCCACATAGGCCTGCTACAGAAAGGCGGCGGCCGGAGTGGCGATTTGTCGATTGACGACAAAGGCGACGGCCATGAAAGGCGGAGTTTCTCTAGCTGCCATGGATCGAATTGTGCAATCCAATTCTCAAACGGTAGCGGCTCTGTTATCTACCATGGATTGTATAGCAACTGAACGATATAGCTTGACGGAAATAATCGCCCGAAACCCTCGACAGAACTTTTGCTACAAAGTTGGCGCAGTCCTGATGCAGCCTCCCTCCTGCTTTCGACACAAAAGTGTCTGATTATTGTGTAATTTCAACGTCAGTTAATGTTCGTTTCGTCAGACATTCGCCAACTCAATCCCTACAAACTTATCAAATTGGCGCATAAGACGTTTGCACAACCGGGTGAAAATCACCATATTGCGGCATGGCGCTGCTATGCAGGGTTGGTCACGCAAGTTGCTGAGCCTCTTTGTCACGCGTTAGAAGGACGAGATCGCTTTAAAGAAATTGAGGGTCAAGGAATGAACAATATTGCATACGTATTGGACTCGGAAACGACACTCTTTCGAGCTGTCGAGCTTCAAATCGGCATCAGCTTTTCGCCAATCTATGATTTGGTCGGCAGTCCACTGATCGAGATGATCCGCTTTGACGATATGCACTCGCTATTCCTAGATGAAGAAGCACTGCGAGATGGGCTCACCGCCTTCACCCGTTTTGATGGCTGCCTCAAACCTCTTGCCGGGAAAATCGTCCTTGTCGGAGGCGACGGAAGGGAGCCTTATCATTCCCCCCTGATATCGATTGCAGACGCGGCGTCGCGTTTCCAGTGTTGCCGACCTGTGCTCGACCCGGTTTTTGTGGAACCTGATGACGTGATGTCGAAGGGCCTCATTTTTCCGGGCGCATTGAAGGGCCTGCAAGTCCGCATGGATATTATCCCCCCTATGATTGTGGCATGATGAAAATCGCGGTTCGGGAAAATAATACCATCGCCATTCGCGGGAACTTTCGCAGGTATAGCGCATCACATCGAGGCGGACTCGGTTCCGCTGAATCCATTGATGAAATCGCCATCGGCCTCAATCGACGGCGTAGAGAACCTCACAACAGCCGGGGATCGAGTCTCAAAACTTCACACCGATCCGGAATCCGGGCGACGGTGGCGATCCACATTGGCAAGGCGTCCGGTTATGAACTTCTGCCTTCCCAAGAGAGTGTTAGAAAGGTCGGCGTCCGCTCGGAGCTACCGATGCCGTATCCGTGAGCCAGCTCGGCCTCGATCTCTTCGGTGCGCTGAGGGATTACTGGGAGGTACAGCCGAAGGAATGAATTCAGACCCTTTGAGGCAATCAGAATCTGATCTGTGAGGCCAACCCGACCACGTCAGCGGACTAAATTGGCAAAACACTGCCCAACTCTGCTACGACAAGGGGCATGACCGCTCCTGATGACACTTTTCCGACATTGCGCGACCTGGCCTGCGAGATTGGTCAGGTGCAAATCCAATGGAGTTTCTTGGAAGGTGAGATGCGTCGGCAACTCGCGGCTGCTGATGATCAAAGACGAACGCTTCGAGGGCCGATCATCTCCCATTGGCGTGTCTACGCCCAACGGCTTTCCGAGGATCAACCCGCCATGGCGGAGCATCTCGGTGCGGTAGAACGAGTCGCGCGGACCCGCAACCTGCTAGCGCATGGCATCGAATTGGCGTCCGCCAACCCCAGGAAGAATGCAATCGCGTTCGTTGTGTGTGTCGACACCGACGGGGCGAACCGTACGCTCACTATCGACGAGATTCGGGGACTGTCGGAGGAGATCCACCGCGTCCGGCGTTCAATCCTGTTCGGCCTTCACGCCGGCTAGCTCACGGTCCCGACCAGATGGCGGCCTCCCGCGGTGGGGACCCGTGTCCCCCACTCTCAACCAACAAGTACGACAGGGGAACTTTGCTTTCCCACGCGTCGATGGTCATTGACCTGAACTGCAGGCGTTCGAAGGCCACGAAACCGCCGACCCGGGATCAATGATGCGAAGCAAAATGGATCGCGCAACTGCAATTTGCATAAGCACTATCCATTCAAAATACTCATAAAAATTAGACAGATATGATTCTGTACAGGTCGATCTTGCATCGCGCGGTAGCCCATATTAGCACGCGTCTTGCGCCAAATTGCTTTGTTGAGATATGCTTTCTTGTATTCAACACAACGGTTCCGACGCGTAAGTCGGGCTTGAAACGGAGATGATGAAACGACCAGAAAAAGAAAAACCGCTCCCGAAGAAATCCGGAAGCGGGTCTGTAAGAGAATAATTTAAGCCAAAACCTTTCTCGCAGACCCTTACTTCCTTGTCAACAGAAAACACCATTTCGGTGAACGGCGGAGCTTTACCTGGTCCTCAACGGAGGCGAGGGCATGGAAGATATTATCGCGTATCGGCGGCCAATAGGCCGCAGGATAACGCCACAACGCATCGAATTCCGCCGACGCGCACAATCGGCCGAAATCGGAACGGTGACACGCGCTCAACTGGCAGTGCTTGTTCAAAATCTGACCTGCACAGGCGTGATAAATGGGACAGAAAGCCATCTTTTGCTGGCATTGATCAACACCGCTCCCGCCGAGTCTTTCGATCGAACCGGGCGACCGATTGTGTTCAAATCGAACCGGCAATTGGCTTTTGAGATCGGCCGTTCAGTTGGTCGGGTCAGCCGAATGCTTTCCCGCCTTTTCGATGTGGGTCTGATCACGACGCAGGACAGCGGGAATTACAAACGATATCCGATCCGAAACGCTGATGGCGAGATAACGGATGCGTGCGGAGTCGATCTTCGAATTCTGATCGTGCGTTATGCCGAGCTTCATGAGCTCGTGAAAGAGGTGCGTGCGGAAAAGAAGGCAGCAGAGGCCGCGCTTCGGCGCTATCGAGGAGCGTTGCGCAATACCCGTTATGCCCTCGCTGCTGCTGCTGATCTTGGCGCAGCAGCGCGCCAACGTGTCGCCGGTCGCATCGAGCGCATCAGCAGTTATGTGGAAGTGGCTGCCAAGGCACCAAGCGAGTTGCTGCGCCGCGCTACATTCCTTCTTGAGTGGACCATCGATCGGCTGATGCAGCTAGCTCCCCGATATCGAAGTGAGCCCGCCGCTCGAAAAACGACATGCGTGTATGTCGAAAACGGCATGCACAAACAGATTACACTCTCCTATCAATCTAAACGTAGTAATGATGAGCAATGTCTGGCTCACGCCGAAGAACCTAATTTCTCGAAAGCTGGCGCCAGCAAAGGGGCTTTTGAAAAAAGTCTGGGGAGCCGGCAGAGCTCAGTCAACGAGCAATATGATCAGCGGAAAGCGCTGGTTGCTCTTCAGGAAGTCTTGCGCGCAGCGCCGGCGCTTAGGGAACTCGGGTACAAACCCAACACCTGGGCGGATCTGGTCCGGCTGACACCGATGTTGTGCCGCTATGCCGGGATCTCGGAGGATGCCCGCCGCCGCGCTGTCGAGAAGATGGGTGAGCAGCAAGCCGCCGTGGCAGTGGCGATTACCCTTGAAAAAACAAATCGCCAGGACGTCAGCTCGCCGGGCGGGTATTTGCGGGCAATGACTGAGCGAGCGGCCGCGGGCAAATTATACCTTGCCCGGTCTGTTTTCGGACTCGCTGCCCGCAACTCACTGGAGGCAAAACATCGAGACATCGGGCAAACTTAGCTGCGTTCGCCGCTTCTTCCTCGTGCATGGTCTTGCAACCGGCGATGATTTTCGCAGGCACGTCCAGAGGGATCGACGGAAACCATCAAAATCAAGTCTTTGGGGATCGGCACATGCGGTGATCAGACGGAAATGAAAAAGTGTAAGGCTTGGCGTTGTGGGGTTGCGGGTGTCTATCGCGGCAAACGACGGAAACAAGTCGGCTGCGGCATCGAGCAACGCCTGCTGGACCGGGGCTTCATCGGTACAGATCACGCTCACTTAGCGGTCTCCGTTCCGCCATTGATACCTCTTTCGCTCTCGTTGTCATCGGGGATCATTCGCTGCAAGAGCCGAATGAGATCGCGCGTCGTGTCGCTCGGAAGGCTCCTTAGAATCCGAGCCAGTGTTAGACAATCCTCGGCTTCCTCTGATGTGCGCCCCCAAAGATGGGGCGCAGCTTCAAAGATCATATCCATTGGCATGAAGCCGAGAATCTCACAGAGATGAATCATCCGGGTGACAGTCATTTTGGAAAATGCCCGCTCGTAACGTCCGTATACAGGTATCGACAGACCAAGCATTGGGGCAACGTCGGCGCGAGAGAGGCCTTGAGCTTCGCGCGTTTTCTTCAGAAATGCGCTGATCAATTCCTCCATGTGCCCCAGGGTTGTAATTCTGCCATCGAAACCGGGCTTTCGATAGATTGGCTTGTCAACTTCTGGATCGGCGGTGCTGACGAGGCCTCTTGAACTTCTGTAGCTTGCTAGATCTTCCGTCACCGCCCGTCCCTTTTTTCCAGCCACTCGTTGGTTGGCATGCACCAGCTTGAACCGATTTGAATCACTTTGTCACCGCCACATTTCAGTCGTTTCTTATACCTTTTTGGAGATTTTTTGAGTTATAGCAATTTTTGAGGGCTTAGCCAAATTGCTTCAGTAATCCACGCCCCACGAACACAAATCAGGGGCGCGGAAATCGGTCGCTTGGGCCTGGAAAAAGATCCGCCGGTCTTTGCTCCAACCGCCATCCAATCATCTAGATTACCTTGAATTTGGGTCCAAATTCACGTTTAGCCCTTCGGCCAGCTCAGGGTCGCCTTCAGCCATTATCGTCGATCTCGATATTCATCACCCATGCGAAGGACCGATCCATTTCCGTGTCCATTGATATCCCATTTGGCTAGCTGGGAAAGCCCGGCCATGGCCTGAGCATCACTCGGCCAGTGAGCGTTATCGGCACTCACTCCTGCAATCCCTGTAAGTCAATTTGATTTCTGAAAACTCCGCCTGGTTCAACTAGGGGGCGACCGAAGGAGAGCGCTCTATAGATCCAAGACGCAGCCGAAAGAAAGGTAAAAATTCAGCGTGATCTAAATGAGATTCGTGAAAACTGCGGTATGAGGAAGCAACCTACGCGCTATCACCCCGGCTTTCGCGATGAGAAATCAAAGAACGTAGGATATCGATTTATAATCGCTTTTCACCGGGCATATGGTCGAAGACCTGATTGCCCGCCACATCATCGTCACCGGCCTGTAAGACGATTTTGCCGCCGTGGTGAGGCTTGGCCCACAGGGCGCCACCGACTTCAGCCCTGCCGACGATCTGGCACTCGCCAATTCTGTGCGCTCAAAGCTGTGATCGCCGTCGCCTCGGCTCGCGGCTGCCCATCGGGAGCATGAGGCGCTGAAGCCCAGGCAGGCGGTGGAGCATTGTCTATATCAGCATCGGCTGCATCGCCAACGCAGTCCTTTCTTTCGACGTCCTATACATGACGCTGACGTGCATGCCAGCGTCCATGAAGGCGCGGCTAGCAAGGTCTCGGCGATCTGCTTAACGCATAGATGATGTCGAAAGCTCCGCCGACAGCATATGACGAAAGCGGCATAAGCATCTGTGGATCGTCGTCGAAAGTCCCTATTCAATGGCTACCCGATGCGCTGATCGCCTGGTTTGGCGAGCACGGCGTGGCCATGGAGCAGATCGGTCTTGACGCAGTGGCTCGGCTCCATGCCGGGATGACAAAGGCGGGTCCGGCGGTCGAACTGATCGAGACGCGCCCAGTGCGCTCTCTTTTATAAATCTCCACGCACCCGACGAGCCCAGGAGCCACGTTCGA
>NZ_JABEPH010000261.1:0-8729 GCF_013004495.1 Rhizobium sp. SEMIA 4085 | reverse complement strand
GCTGTGACAGGGGCGCCAATCTCCCAACGAACGACTGGTCAACTCTCATGATCATCCTCCATGTTTCGATTGGTTAAGGCGTTGTCCACGGCAGCCAGCAAGACCTCGGCATCGAAGGGCTTGCGGAAAAACCCGCTGATGCCGCGGGCGCGATCCTGATCCGCAATCTCGTGGCGGCCGGTGATCAGGAACACCGGCAGCTCCGGCCGCACCTTCTTCACCCAATCACGAAGTTCAAAGCCGTCCATGCCTGGCATGCCGATGTCGGTGATGAGCAAGTCCACGCCCGACAGCCCGCTGATGAGTAGCGACCCCGCGGACGAGAAGCTGTGGGCAGCATAGCCCGCGGACTCCAGAAGGTCCTCCAGCGACTCGAGCAGTCTTGGATCGTCATCAACAATCGCCACGACAGGTCTTCGCTTGCTCACGCTCCACTCCCCCCTGCTCGGCGCGAGTGGGTGATCGGTATTTCCAATCGCTCCGCGATACGTACGAGATCAGCGAGCGACGCCGCTGCCATTTTGTGCATCACATTCCTTCTATGGATTTCCAGCGTGACCTCGCTGATCCCCAGCTCCGCGGCGGCCTGCTTGTTGAGAAGTCCACTCACCACGAGCGGCAGCACCTCGCGTTCGCGCCGCGTCAGGTCTAAATAGCGTTGCCTCAGCACGCCGACGTCGGCGCGTTCCGATCTCTTTTCCCGATCCTGGGCGATCGCCGCATCGATTGCGGCCATGAGGTCCGAATCACTGAAGGGCTTGGTTAGAAAATCCACGGCGCCGTGCTTGATCGCGCGCACCGAGGACGGGATGTCACCATGCCCTGTTATGAAAACGATCGGCGGATGTTCGCCCGCGGCGATCTGCCTCTGCAGATCGAGGCCGTTGATATCCGGCAATTCAACGTCGAGGATGAGGCAGGAAGGGACGTCCGGCTTGTCCGCGCTGACATAATCGCCGGCCGATCCGAATGCGATGGCGCGCATGCCGTGGGAGGCAAGCAGCTCGCTGAGCGCCTCTCGCATGCGTTCATCGTCATCCACGATGAAGACGATTTGATCGTCCGTCGCCATCACTCTGCTCCCACTTCATCGGGTAAAGTGAAGACGAAGGTCGCTCCATGCGGTTGGTTCTTCTCCGCCCACAGCCGTCCGCCGTGAGACTCGACAATCGAACGACAGATCGCGAGCCCCATGCCCATCCCGTGCGCTTTCGTCGTAAAGAACGGCTCGAATATCTTGTCAGGAGATTCGACGCCCCGACCGAGATCACTGATCTCGGTCTCGACCGCGTGCCCCCTCCGCCGCGCGCGAATCCGAAGAACTCTGTCAGTCGTAATGGTATCCATGGCCTCCATGCCGTTGCGAATAAGATTGACGAGAACCTGCTGGATCTGGACCCGATCGAGCGCGACAGGCGGAAGGTTGCTTTCGACATCAACGTCCATACGGACGCGCCGCCGCGCCGCCTCCTCAGCGGTTAGGTCACGCGCATCCGCGATGACGCTGCCCAGTGCCGTGGCATGCCTCCTTTCGACCGACTGCTTGAATAAGGCGCGGATGCGGCTCACGACGTCGGCGGCGGCATTTGCGTCACGAATGATGCGCTCCACCGTCTTTTGCGCGCGCTCGAGATTTGGCGGTTCAGCCGTGAGCCAGCGCTGGCAGGCGTGCGAGTTCGCTACGACGGCCGCTAACGGCTGGTTTACCTCGTGTGCTATAGAAGCCGAAAGCTCAGCAAGGCTCGCCGCCTGACTCGCACGCGCAAGGCTCTCTTGCGCCAGACGCAGCTCTTCTTGCGCGCGAATCTCACCGTCGATGTCCAGGCAGATGACGTTCCACTGCACGATGGCGCCTTCGGCGTTGCGCATCGCCGCGGCACGAGTATCGACCCAGCGATATTCGCCATCGAAGCGCCGCAGACGGTGCTTCCGGGCATACGGCTCGCCGGTGGACAATGAATGGGCATATCTCTCTTTGACCCCTGCCACGTCGTCGGGATGAACACCGGCATCGAGTGTGCCGGCCAAGCGAGACTTCCCGGTTCCGTCCAATTCTTCAAGCTCATACCCGAGGAATTCGCGGAGCTGTCGACTGCGATATAACGGCTCGCCGTCGGGCGCAGCGCAATCGATCATTACCGGTAGCGTTTCAACGAGCTCCCACAGCGAGCGCTCTCTCTCGTGCAGCGCCTCCTGAGAAGTCACAAAATCGTGGATATCGACGTTGGCGCCGTACCACCGGATGATTCGGCCGCTCTCATCGCGGAGCGGATCCGCACGCCCCTCTGTCCAGCGGTATGAACCATCCCATCGGCGGTTGCGAAATTTCAACTCGAATGCTTCACCCGTGCTGAAGGAGTGGGTTAGGGCGCGCTCCAAAGGGATCCTGTCGTCAGGATGAACGATGGCCTGAATTGCTCCGGCGAGTCCTTGCTCGGCATCAAAATCCTCCAGTTTCAGGCCGATATAATCCATCATGGTCTTGTTGATGTATGCGGGCTCGCCCCCGGGCGTTACGCACCAAATCTGTACTGGCACTGTGTCAATGAGTTGCTGAAGCTGCCGCTCGCTGCGTCGCAGAGCCTCCTCGACGCGCAGCTGATCGTCGATGTCATGGGAGAGGCCGTACCATTGGAGGATGCGCCCGCTCTCATCGAGCAGCGGCTCCGCGCTGCCTTCCACCCAGCGGTAGACGCCATCCGCACGCCGCAGGCGATAAGTCTTGGAGAAGCGCTCTCCGGTTACGAAAGAATGGTTGAGCGCTTCCCTAAGGCTGGCCGCATCATCGGGATGGACGGCGGCTTCTATGATGGCTGCCAGCCGGCTCATGCCCGGTTTGTCCAAATCCCCTACATCCAGACCGAAAAAGTCAATCAAGCGCTTGTTGAAGAAGGTTGGCTCGCCCTCCGGACTTAACCGCCAGAGCAGGCTCGGAACCATATCCACGAGCTGCGAGAGCTCCCGCTCCCGGTCGCGGAGCGCTTCCTGTGCGCGCATCTCATCGTCGATTTCGATGGAAATTACATACCATTGCGCAATCGCTCCGTGTTGATCCCGCAGCGGTTCTCCGCGGCCATCAACCCAGCGATATGCGCCGTCCGCACGGCGCATGCGATATTTCATGGAGAAGGACTCGCCGGTAACGAAGGAGTGGCGGGCCGTCTGTAGCAGGCTAACTGCATCATCGGGATGGACGAGGCCCTGTATGATTGCAGCCAGCCGGCTCATGCCAGGCTTGTCCAAATCCCCTACATCCAGACCGAAAAAGTCAATCAAACGCTTGTTGAAGAAGGTCGGCTCGCCTGCGGGCGTCAGACGCCTGATCTGGACTGGAACCATGTTCACGAGCTGCGATAACTCCCGCTCCCGGTCGCGCAACTCCTCCACGCTTTGGCGCAGTGTGAGCACCGCCAGCTGATGCTGCCGGGATATGGCGGCCACGATGAGCGCCGAAAATGCCGAGACGGCCAGAAAAAGCTGCAGCATGACCTGCTTATGCTTCTGGGACTCAGGATCGCCGGCAAATTGACTGGCGCCGGATATCGTGAATACCGCCGTGATCATAGCGAGGAGAGTTAAGCTGACCGCGGCGCCTTTGAACTCAAAGCGCACTGCGGCCCAAAGAAGAGGCGGCATGATGATGTAGGCGAAGGGCAGGTAACCGCTCAAGGAAAGCGCAGCGACACCAAGAAAGATCAGCCCCAGGACACAAGCTTCCATCCATTGCGCCGCCGAGAGCTGGGCCTTGCCGCGCCAGTTCTGCAATACGACCAGCGCCAGTGGTGCCACGATCAAGACACCGGTTGCGTCTCCGATCCACCAAAGAGGCCAGGCAGTTGTGAAGGATTGCGATTGTATGCCAAACCACTCAAGTGTCGCGCTTCCCACCGTAGCGCTTATGACTGGCGCAATTCCAGCGCCCAGTACCACGAATGCGAGAACTTCCTGCAAGGTTTCCAGCCGCACCGGCCGCCCGCAGATCCGCATCACCAGCCATGCGCCGGCCGCCGCTTCAAGAGCGTTGCCGGCGTAGATCAGGACAGCGGCAGGCAACGGACTATGGAACCACAGGAAATTGCTAAACAGTTCCGCCAGTAGGCCCCCCAGCACCCACCACGGCCAGCTGTGCCTGGAAGCAAGGATAAGCGTAGCCATTAAAAGCCCGCCCGGAGGCCAAATGGAAATACCTGTTCCGGGTACGATTGCGAGCGACTGAGCGAAACCGCAGCCCAGAACATAGGCTGCGACAAAAAATCCCAGATGCAAAAATTTGGGGCGGTGCGACCAGACGCATATCATTGGCTTCTCCTGCCGGACAAAAACCCGAGGGCTATCAGCGCGCTTCCTATAGCACTTGTTCTCCAATATCTGGCCTGGCGAATCATACGCCCACCCTAATCCGGTCACGGCCCAACCGCACCTCATGGAAATCCATGAGATGAAGTGGATATCTGCGGATCTGATCGGCGGATTCACACCAAGAATGCGTAACACAGCCGACGACATGGTGAACACGACGGCAATTTACATCGATACACCCGAGGCCTTGCATGAGCTCCCACGACAGCAAGTCGAGCTGCGGTAAAAGGCCAAGCCGCAACAGCGAACGACCACCGAATCTGGCGACCGAGCAGAGCGTCACGAATGAACTAGTATTCTTACCAGCAAGGCGGATGCCGAGAAAATCGCCCGCAAATATCTTGAGCGCGTCCGCATTCTCGACCAGACTGAAGAGTACCCGGCCAGCGTTCGGGCGGGCAGCAGCACGCGTAGCCATTGCGCGCGCTCTGCATGGAGCCCAAAGCCAACGTGTTCGATGAGCCGACCAGCGCACTTAATCTGGAAATGGTCAAGGAAGTCCTCGACACGATGATCGGTCTGGCCAGGGACGGCATGACGATGATCTGCTTTGCCCTGCACGAGCGCGAAGGCGTACTTTAGGGCCTCGACTATCGCTATGAACTCCTCGACCTTGCAAAGCGGGGCCTTCCGGCTACCGCCCTGGCTTTGAGCTTCGCGATCAGGTGAAAAAGCTGCGTCCGGAATTGCCGGTATTCCTGATTACTGGCCGTCACGAAATCGCAGATCAGGGCCGCGCCGAGGGCACCAGCGGTTTCTTCCGCAAGTCCTTCGATGCCCCTGGCCTGCTCATCGCCATAAGCGAAGCTTACAAAAATTGAGATGGAGGTTAACATGAGAATCAATCAGTCGGTTGGAGAATCAGCTCCCCTGGCACGACAGGACAAGAAAAATGCAGCCGAACCGGTTGTCATTATCGTCGACGACGATGCAGCTGTGCGGGAAGCTCTGTCGGAGTTGATCCTCTCGGCTGGCTTTCAGCCCGCCAGTTTCGCCTCGAGCCAGGAAGTGCTCAACGCCGTCGATGTATTGGATAGCCCGGGCTGCCTGATCCTGGACGTGCATATGCCAGAAGCAAGCGGGCTCCACCTGCAGCACCATCTGGCGGAAAGCGGCATTGCCAAACCCATCATTTTCCTAACCGGTCATGGCGATATCCCGATGACGGTTCAAGCGATGAAGGCGGGCGCTGTGGATTTCCTCACCAAGCCGGTGTCAGACCGGACGCTGCTCGATGCAGTGAGAGCCGGTATCGCGTCGGATGGAGCCTGGCGCGCGGAAGCTGTCGTCGTGAAGCGCAATCTTGAACGTTTAGGGGCGCTGACGCACCGCGAACGCGAGGTTCTACGCGAGGTGGCGACGCGCGGACGCCTCAACAAACAGATCGCATTCGACCTCGGCATCAGCGAAGTCACGGTCAAGCTGCACCGAGCCAATGCCATGCGCAAGATGGAGGTCCGATCCATCGGTGATCTGATCAGGGCATGGGAGACTTTACCTCCGACGATACGCGAGACCGCGGGCCTGGATTCTGACCAAGCCCAACATCAGGTGCTCAGATGGCCGCGAGGTCTTTTGCCTCGCGGGCGATGAAATCGCAGACCAATTTTACGCGCAACGGGACGGTGCGGCCAAAGGCGTGCAGCGCACTAAAGGGAGCGCTGGGGAACGCAAGCCCCGCCGCGAGTGTAACAAGCGAGCCGCCTTCCAGGTCGTTCGCGACCAGACATCGCAGAAGATAGGCCGCTCCCAGCCCACTGAGCGCAGCCTGAATGAGTGCTGCCCCTGAGTCGCAATCGACGCGCCCGAAGGGAATGAAGCTCGTCCCGTCCGGCAGACGCAGAGGCTGCGTGATGCCACCCAGTGCATAGCGGGCGAAGGGCAGAGCCGCCAGCGCTTCGGCAGTTGCAGGATTGCCCCAGGTCTTCAGAAACGTCGGAGACCCGACGATCGTCATTGGAAGGTCGGCCAGATGACGAACCATGAGGTCCCCCGGCGCGGAATTTCCGACGCGCAGCGCAACGTCGTAGTCCTCCCTGATCAGATCAACGAGCCGATCCGTAAGTCCGACTTCGAGATGCAGGTTCGGATAGTCGGCTGCAAAGATTCCGAAGAGGCGCGGCAGCAGTAGAGGGGCCATTTCATTAGGCATGCTTATGCGCAAGCGACCCGAAGGCGCAACGTCGGATCTTATCGCCTCTTCACTTGCATCCAGGTCCCGCAACAGCGGCGCAACGCGGTCGAAGAAGACCTGCCCGTCCTGAGTAAGCATCAAGGCGCGCGTGGAGCGCAGGAACAGCCGGGCGCCGATCTTCTTTTCCAGCCGCGCCACGCTTTTCGACACCGCTGACGGTGTCGTCCCCAGGTCGCGGGCCGCGGCGCTGAACGATCCGACCTCTACCGTCCGCACAAAAGCCATCAATCCGGGAATCTCGTTGAGTAGGTTCGGCATTTGCACCTCCGCGGCACAGATCATGTGCCCGCCCATGATCTAACGATGCTGGATGGCAGCGTTTATCTAATTTCTCGTTGAAAGGAGATAAACAATGCAACACCTCAAAGACAAGGTCGGTGTCATCACGGGCGGTAATAGCGGGATCGGCAAGGCGACTGCTCGGCTGTTCGCAGAAGAAGGAGCGCAGGTCATCATTACCGGACGGCGGCAGGATGCTGTCGATCGCGCCGTCCAGGAAATCGGTCCGTCGGCCATCGGCTTCGTAGGCGATGCCGCCGACCTCGAGGATCATCGCAGGCTGGCAGACACCGTGAAGAGCCGCTTCGGCGGGCTCGACATCTATATGGCCAATGCGGGGGTCATCAATCTCACCTCCTCCGCCGAGGTGAATCCGGAAGACTATGACCGGCACTTCGCCATCAATACGCGCGGCGTTTTCTTCGGCGTGCAAACGATCGCCCCTCTGATCCGCGACGGTGGAAGTATCATCGTTACGAGCTCGCTTGCGGCCACGAAGGTCCTCCCGGATCATACTGTCTACGCCGGTTCGAAGGCAGCAACAGCCGCCTTTGCGAAAAACTGGGCGATCGAATTCAAGTCGCGGCGGATCCGCGTCAACATCCTGAGCCCGGGTCCGGTCGAGACCGAAATCCTCGCCAAGTTGGGCGTATCGGAGACCGAACGGCCGGCATTCGAAGATTACATGGCTTCCCTGATCCCCGCAGGCCGTCTCGGTCGGCCGGAAGAGTTGGCGCGCGCCGCACTCTTCCTCGCCTCCGATGCAGGAAGCTTTGTCAACGGGATCGAGCTTCATGTCGATGGCGGCATGACCGTGGCTTAAAAGGATGGAAATGACGTGCCCCCGATAAATTAGGCCATTCGGACCCGGAATTCTCCTCTTCTTCCCCCCGGGGATCATAAGTGGAAAATTCCAGCTCCAGCTGGCCCAAAATCGGGGAGCGCCTCATGGGATAGCTGCCGTTAGTCGCGAAGCGCTCAGTACGGCCGCTTTGACCCCGTCATTACCGTACCTGCGCGCCAGGCACGGCATGCCGGATCGCGGCCACGGCCTCAGCACCCTTTTGAGGATTGCGCCCGGCGATGTCTTAACTTGCGATCTCCGAGCACCCCGAACCCGTTACTTGAGCTTCTGATTGCCGAGAACCGCATCGGCCTTTTTCGCAGCGCTGCCAAAACATGGCATCCTAATTCTGCACTCCCCATCACTCTGGAAGCGGAATGTGCTCATCCCGGTCGTCGACCGGAAGATCGAAGCGCCCCTCGCCCCAGTTCTGTGCCCGCCATTCAGCTTTGGCTTCCTCGATACGCTCCCTGGATGAGGCGACGAAGTTCCACCAGATGTAGCGTGGGCCGGAAAGTGTCGCCCCGCCTAAGGTCATCAGCCGCGCGCCTTTTTCCCCGGCTGCGACCGTGATCCTGTCGCCAGGACGAAACACCATCATCTGGGGTGCTTCGAATTCCCTGCCAGCGATCGAAATCGAGCCTTCGACAATGTAGATGCCCCGGTCCTCATGATTGTCCGGCATCGGCAGGCGAGCGCCTGCTTCAAGCTTAACATCAGCATAGAATGTTTCGGAAAACATGGTCGCGGGAGCGAACTTGCCATAGGCGTTCCCGAGAATGAGCCTCACCGACACACCATGGTCCTCGATCGTCGGCAGCGTCTCCTTGCCGTGGTGTTCGAACATCGGCGCCATGTCTTCGTGGCTTTCCGGTAAAGCCAGCCAGGTCTGGATCCCGAACAAGCCGTTCGGCCCCGTCCGCGCCGCTGCGGATGTCCGCTCGGAATGAGAAACACCTCGCCCTGCGACCATCCAGTTCAACTCACCGGGACGGATGATCTGGTCAGCCCCTGTGCTGTCACGGTGGTGAAAGTCACCACGATACAGATAGG
>NZ_JABEPH010000260.1:0-8745 GCF_013004495.1 Rhizobium sp. SEMIA 4085 | reverse complement strand
GCCTGGCTCACGTGGCTCGCAGGTGTCACGCCGCTTTCCTCTGCCGCCTTGAGAACCGGCGCGGCGAGATCGAAGCCCGTCACCTCGTGGCCGGCCTTGACGAGATTGGCCGCCATTGGCCCGCCCATGTTGCCAAGCCCGATAAATGCGATCCGTGTCATCATGGCCTCCTACCTGTTATCTTCGAGGATCATCGCGGCCGCCTTTTCGGCGATCATGATCGTTGGCGAATTCGTATTGCCTGAGGTAATCGACGGCATAATGGAGGCATCCGCGATCCTGAGCTTGGCAAGCGCGCGCAACTTCAGCCGCGGATCAACGACGCTGTCTTTGTCTGCGCCCATCCGGCAGGTTCCGACCGGATGGAAGATTGTCGTGCCGATGTCTCCCGCCGCCCGCTCCAGATCGGCCTCCGTCTGATAGGACGGACCGGGCCTGAACTCCCCCGGCTGAAAGCGCGCAAAGGACGGCTGTGAAACGATCCGCCGCGTCAGCCTTATCGATCGAACAGCTATGTCGCGATCACGCTCCGTCGAGAGGTATTTCGGAGAAATCGTCGGCTGCGTGGCAAAATCCGGGCTCGCAAGATGCACGGAGCCGCGGCTTTCCGGCCGCAGATTGCAGACGCTTGCGGTGATTGCCGGAAAGGCGTGCACTGGATCGCCGAACTTGTCGAGCGAGACCGGCTGTACGTGATACTGCAGGTCGGGTGTTTCCTTGTCTGGCCCCGAGCGCGTGAAGATGCCAAGCTGGCTCGGTGCCATAGCCATCGGCCCGGAACGGCGGATCAGATATTCGAGCCCGATCGCCGCCTTGCCGATCAACTTTGTCGCCTTCTCGTTCAGCGTCGGCACGCCGGTGACCTTATAAGCGAGGCGAAGCTGCAGATGGTCCTGCAGGTTCTCCCCGACGCCCTTGACCTCGGTAACGACGTCGACGCCGGCATTGTTCAGCACATCGCCGCGACCGATACCGGAGAGTTCCAGGATATGCGGCGAGCCGATGGAACCGGCAGAAAGGACCGTCTCTTTGGCCGCATAAGCGCGCTTTGCCGCGCCGTCGTGCTGGAACACGACGCCGGAAATGGCACCCTCCTCCACCAGCAGCCGCCGCACCTGCGCCTTCATCAGAACAGTCAGATTGGTGCGCTTCATAGCCGGCCGGAGGAAGGCCTTTGCGGTGTTCCAGCGAATACCGGAGCGCTGGTTGACGTCGAAATAGCCGGAGCCTTCGTTGCTGCCGCGGTTGAAATCCTCCGTAATCGGAATGCCGGCTTCCCGTGCCGCCTGCTGGAAGGCGTCGAGCACGGCCCAGCGCACCCGCGCTTTTTCCACGCGCCATTCGCCACCCGCACCATGCATCTCGTCCGCGCCGCGGTAATGATCCTCCGATCTGCGGAAGAAGGGCACAACATCGCTCCAGCTCCAGCCGCTGCATCCCATCTGCCGCCAAAGGTCGTAGTCGCGCGCCTGGCCGCGCATGTAGATCATGCCGTTGATCGAAGAGCAGCCACCGAGCACCTTGCCGCGAGGGTAGCCCAGAGCCCTGCCGTTCAGCCCTTCCTCGGGCGCGGTGGTATAGCACCAGTCGGTGCGCGGATTGTTGATGCAGTAGAGATAGCCGACCGGTATGTGTATCCAGTGGTAGTTGTCGCTGCCGCCGGCTTCCAGCAGCAGCACGCGGTTATTGCGGTCTTCGGACAGGCGGTTCGCCAGCACACAGCCCGCACTGCCAGCGCCGATGATGATATAGTCGTAGCGATCCATCTGATGTCACCGGCCGCTCAACGGCGATACACGAAGCCCAGTTTCCGGCCGATCCACGAGGCGTAGAATTCTCCGACGATCCCGCGACGGAAGATCAGCACGCAGATCATGAAAACGACGCCGGTGATGATCGTAACGGGGAATTCCGATGTCGCGAGATAGTTCTGCAGCGTCACGACAAGCCCCGCCCCGAAGATCGGACCAATCAGCGTACCGATGCCGCCGAGAAGCGTCATCAAGATCACCTCGCCCGACATCTGCCAGGCGACGTCCGTCAGCGTTGCGAACTGGAAGACGAGCGACTTCAAGGCTCCCGCCAGCCCGGCCAGGGCGGCCGACATCACGAAGGCGCCGAGCTTGTAACGCGCCACCGAATAGCCGAGCGAGATCGCTCGGTTCTCGTTTTCCCGGATCGATTTCAGGATCATGCCGAAGGGCGAATGGATGAAACGCCAGATCAAAAGCATGCCGATGACGAAGACCGCCAAGACGAAGTAGTACATGCTGGTCGAATTATTCAAATCGATGAGGCCGAAGAGATGCCCCCTAGGAACGGACTGGATGCCGTCCTCACCTTCGGTGAATTCCGCCTGCAGGCAGAAGAAGAAAAACATCTGCGAAAGCGCAAGCGTGATCATCGCGAAATAGATGCCCTGACGGCGAATGGCGAGATAGCCCATGACGAGGCCGAGGAGTGCAGCACCCGCAACGCCGATCAGGATGCCGAGTTCCGGCGGAACCCCCCATGCCTTGACGGTGTAGGCAGTGAAATAGGCGGCCCCGCCAAAGAAGGTCGCATGCCCGAAGGAAAGCAGCCCAGTATAGCCGAGCAGCAGGTTGAACGCGCAGGCAAAGAGCGCAAAGCATAGCAGCTTCATCAGGAAGATCGGGTAGAAGAAAAACGGCGCGAGCAGCAGGAGCAAAAGGCCGATGATGAGGAAGCCGGCCTGTACCGACAGTGCGGTGCGGCTCTTTTCTGCACGAATGGTTTCGGTGATGTCCGTCATCTTACGCATCCCGGCCGAAGAGGCCCGCGGGCCTGACGAGAAGCACGATCGCCATGATCACGAAGATCACGATGTTCGACGCTTCCGGATAAAAAACCTTGGTTAGCCCCTCCGCAACGCCCAGAACGTAACCGGTGACGATCGCCCCCATGATCGAACCCATGCCGCCAACCACGACAACGGCGAAGACGACAATAATGATGTTGGAGCCCATCAACGGCGAGACCTGGTAGATAGGAGCAGCCAGTACGCCGGCAAAGGCTGCAAGACCGGCACCCAACGCATAGGTCAGAGTCAAAAGAACCGGCACGTTGACACCGAAGACCTGCACAAGCACGGCATTTTCCGTCGCCGCCCGAAGATAGGCTCCGAGCTTGGTCTTCTCGATAAGAAGCCAGGTGCCGATGCAGACCACCAGCGACATGACGACCACCCAGCCGCGATAGATCGGCAGGAACATGAAGCCGAGGTTGGTACCACCGGCAAGGGCTGACGGCGTGGCATAGGGCTGGCCGGAAGATCCGTATAAATAGCGAAAGGTCCCTTCGATCGCGAGCGCCATGCCGAACGTGAAGAGCAATCCGTAGAGTGGATCGAGATCATAGAGCCGCCGCAAGAAGAGCCGTTCCACGACGGCGCCGACAAGGCCGACTGCAAGCGGGGCAAGAACAAGCGCGGGCCAGTAGCCGATGCCGCCGTAGGCGAGCATCAGATAGGCAACGAAGGCGCCGAGCATATATTGCGCGCCATGCGCAAAATTGATGACGCGCAACAGGCCGAATATGATGGCCAGGCCAAGGCTCAAAAGCGCGTAGAAAGAGCCGTTGATGAGGCCGATCAGCAACTGGCCGAGTAGTGCCTGAACGGGAATGCCGAATATCATCGTCATGGAATCAGACTCCCAGCACCCTGTGCAGCGTATCCATCCGCTCAGGCAATTCGCCGACCGGGAACTCGGACACCATCTGGCCATGGTCCATCAGATAGAAGCGGTCTGCAATGCGGCTTGCAAAGCGGAAATTCTGTTCGACGAGGAGTATCGTCATGCCGCGCTCCTTCAGCTTCCTCAGAACCTCACCGATACGTTGGACGATGACGGGCGCAAGACCTTCCGTCGGCTCGTCGAGCAGCAGCATCTTGACACCGGTGCGCAAGACACGAGCGATCGCCAACATCTGCTGCTCGCCACCGGAAAGCTTGGTCCCGGCGCTCGCGCGGCGCTCGTAGAGGTTCGGAAAAAGTTCGTAGATCTCGTCGAGGCTCATGCCGCCTTCGGCAACGACCGGCGGCAAGATCAGGTTTTCCGACACGCTCAGTGTCGAAAAGATGCCGCGCTCCTCGGGCACGAAGCCGATGCCCTTGTGTGCGGTCTTGTGCAGCGGCACCTGCATCATATCCGCTCCGTCAAAGCTGATCTTGCCCTTGCGGGCCCGAACGATGCCGGTGATCGTGCGAAGCGTCGTTGTCTTGCCGACGCCGTTGCGGCCGAGGATAGTAATCGTTTCACCTTCGCCAACGCGCATGTCGACGCCGTGCAGGATGTGGCTTTCGCCGTACCAGGCATTGAGGCCCTGAACTTCCAGCAGAGCAACCATCAACCTTCCTCCGTGCCCATATAAGCCTCACGGACGCGCGGATCCTGGCTGACGGAGGCGTAGTCGCCCTCTGCGAGGATCTCGCCACGCTGAAGTACGGTCACCTGCTGGCAGATATTGGCGACGACGGAGAGATTGTGCTCGACCATCAGCACCGCCCGGACGCGGGCAACCTCGCGGATGATGGCGGAAACGACGCTGACGTCCTCCTGCCCCATGCCGGCCATCGGCTCGTCGAGAAGCAGAACCTTCGGATCGAGCGCAAGCGTCGTGGCGATCTCCAGTACGCGCTTGCGGCCATAGGAAAGATCCGCAGCGATATGGTCGCGTTCCTTGGAAAGGCCGACACTTGCCAGCAACTGTTCGGCGCGGTCGTTCAGGCAATCCAGCGCAGACACCGGCCGCCAGAACTGGGTGGAGAGATTGTTCGGTCGCTGCAGGGCGACGCGCACATTGTCGAGCACCGACAGGTGCGGGAAGACCGCCGAAATCTGGAAGGAACGCACCAGCCCCATGCGCGCCACCTTGTCCGGCGGTGTGCTGGTGATATCCGTACCCATCAGCGTGATCGTGCCGTGAGTAGGCTGCAGGAACTTGGTCAGCAGGTTGAAAACCGTCGTCTTGCCCGCGCCATTCGGTCCGATAAGGGCATGGACGCTTGCATCGTGTACATCGAGATCGACATTCTTGACGGCCGTGAAGCCGCCGAAATCCCGGCGAAGGCCGCGGGCGGAGAGTACCACCCGCGGCGTTGGATTCGTCTCTGTTGCGGGAACCGCCATGGGCTTATTTCACCAGATCGCAGCCGCTCTTGGCGGGATCGATATAGGCGTCCTTGCCGGGGATGGTGGCGAGAACGTTGAAGTAGTCCCAGGCCTCCTTGCTCTCGTCCGGCTTTTTTACCTGCAAGAGATACATGTCATGGATCATGCGGCCGTTCGGGCCAACGGTTCCACCGCGGCCAAAAACGTCGTCCACCGGCATTTCATGCAGTTGCTTGGCAACGGCTTCCGTTTCGTCCGTTCCGGCCTTCTGGATTGCCTTCAGATACTGAAGCACGGCGGAATAGGTCCCGGCGTGGATCATGTTCGGCATCTTGCCGGTGCGATCGAAGAATTTCTTTCCGAAAGCGCGGCTCTCGTCGTCACGGTTCCAGTAATAACCTTCGGTGAGCGTCAAGCCTTGAGCGGCTTCGAGACCGAGGCCATGGACGTCAGCGAGCGTGAAAAGCAGTGCCGCGAGACGCTGGCCACCCTGCGTGATACCGAACTCGGCCGCCTGCTTGATTGCGTTCGACGTATCGAGGCCTGCATTGGCAAGACCGACGACCTTGGCGCCGGAGGACTGGGCCTGCAGCAGGAAAGACGAAAAATCCTGGCTGGCGAGCGGATGCCGGACGGAGCCGACGACATTGCCTCCATTGGCCTTTACGAAATCACTCGTCTGCTGTTCCAGAGAATAGCCAAAGGCATAGTCGGCCGTCAGGAAGAACCAGCTGTCGCCACCCTGCTTCACAAGTGCGCCACCGGTGCCGACAGCAAGGGCATGCGTGTCATAAGCCCAGTGGAAGCCGTAGGGCGAACAGGCCTTGCCCGTCAGATCCGTTGTTGCCGCACCCGTGACGATGTCGATCTTCTTCTTCTCTTTGCCAATTGCCTGGACAGCGAGCGCAACCGACGACGTCGTCAGTTCCATGATAGCGTCGACCTGCTCGGTGTCGTACCACTGCCGGGCGATGTTCGATGCGATGTCCGGCTTGTTCTGATGGTCGGCGTCGACGATCTCGACTGGAGCGTCGAGCACTTTGCCGCCGAAATCTTCGACCGCCATCTGGGCGGCTTCAACGGACGATTTACCGCCGAAATCGGCATAGACGCCGGATTGGTCGTTCAGGATGCCGATCTTCACCTTGCCGTCGGAAGCACCATCGGCGAGTACGGCGGTGCCGCTGGCAAGCAGGAATGCCACGGACGCAATGAAATTCTTTCGCATATGTCTCTCCTCCCAGAGATGGTTAGATCGCGCGTCTGTTCAAAATTGGCCAGCCGCTCTCCTCAAGCCAGCCGACGCTTCGCCTACGATCAAGGAAAATCTGCCTTGAGGCAACCGGTGGTTTGCAGTTAATTACAAACAGTATCTGTTCGTTTCTGAACAGAAGGTTGAAACCGGCACTTAGGGCGCTTTCCATTTCTTGGGCAGCGATCGGCGATTAGACCAAAGACGCAGATGGACGCGCGACGCTGCATGAGCAATCCTCCGCAATTTACTTGGGACGATCTTCAGTTTTTTCTAGCCGTGGCGCGCACCGGCCAGCTATCGACGGCTGCAAGGCAGCTGCGCAGCAGCCATGCCACCGTCTCGCGGCGCATCGACCGGCTTGAATTTGCCCTGAAGGTCAAACTCTTCGAGCGCAACGCGCGCGGCTACGTGCTGACGGCGATGGGCACGCGTTTCGTAGACACCGCCGAAAAAATGGAACATGAGACCGAACGCCTGCGAGCCGATCTTGCCGCAGGCTCGATGACGCAGCGCGGCGTCGTGCGGTTGAGTGCGCCGGAGGGTTTTGCGAATTTCTTCTTTGCGAGCGTGCTGCCGAAATTCGCAGCACATCATCCGCATCTGTCGCTTGAGCTTGTGACGATCCAGCAGATCATGTCACTGTCGCGCAAGGAGGCGGACATTACCGTCGTCTTGGACGAACCGAAGGGAGGACCGTATTTTTCCGAGAAGCTGACCGACTACCATCTGCAGGTTTACGGCTCGCGCGATTATCTTGCCAAGAGCCCGCCGGTCACCTGCCGCGACGATCTGCTGAACCATCCCTTCATCAGCTATATCGAGGAGATGATCTTCGCGCCGGGGCTTGATTATCTCGGCGACGTGCATCCGCGCATCAAGCCCCAGTTCCAAAGTTCCAGCATCTTTGCGCAGCTGACGGCGACGCGAAACGGCCTGGGGCTTTGCGTGCTCCCCTACTTCTTCGCAAGCCTTTATCCGGAGCTTGTGCGCGTCCTGCCCGATGAGGTGGACCTCTGCCGCAACTACTGGGTTACTTGCCATCAGGATATGAGACAAGCACCACGCGTGCGCGCCGTCATCGACTTTCTGCGCGAGGCCGTGAAAGACGAAGACGCCCGTTTCATCCCGCCATTTGCGGCTGCAATCCATTCCGGCCGAAAGCCCGGATGACTATTTCAGGAATTCCGCGCGGTGCGGTGTGAAGGTGTCAATCAGCCGTCCCTTCTCCAATGCCTTGACGCCGTGAACGAGGTCCGGCGGCACAATGAAGCTGCCGCCTTTTTTCAGCACCTCGGTCTTCCCGTCGATGGTGACCGCAAAGCTGCCTTCGGCAATATAGCTCGCCTGGATGTGCGGGTGCGAATGCGCAGCACCGACTGCATCCTTTTCGAAGGCGACTTCGACCTTCATCATCTCGGGCAGGTAGACCATGATCCGGCGCGTGACGCCCGGCTCCGGACTGATCCAGTCAGCGCCTTCGGCATGCACGAAAAGAGCGCTCGATGTCATGTTCGCCTCCTCACTTCGATTCCCATCGGGCGGCAAGTTGGAACATTGAAGTCTGTTTGAAAAGGGCGCATCCGTATATTCCTTCCAATTGACGCCGAAGCTGCCCGGGTTTATGGCGGGCTTGATCAGGCTTGCCTGAAAAAAGGTGAGGAGACGCCGTCATGCAGCACACCCGCGAAACCTTCGACTGGGCCGATCCCTTCCGGCTGGCAGAACAGCTGACCGACGAGGAGCGCATGGTGCAGGACACGGCACACGCTTATGCGCAGGAAAAGCTCGCTCCCCGGGTGCTCGATGCCTTCCGCAATGAAAAGACCGATCCGACGATCTTCCGCGAAATGGGCGAACTCGGCCTGCTCGGTCCGACGATCGCGCCGGAATACGGCGGAGCAGGCTTGGGTTATGTCGCCTACGGCCTGATTGCCCGCGAAGTCGAGCGCGTCGATAGCGGCTACCGCTCAATGATGAGCGTGCAGTCGTCCCTCGTCATGGTGCCGATCGAGGCCTTCGGCTCGGATGCGCAGAAACAGAAATATCTGCCCAAACTTGCAAGCGGCGAATGGATCGGCTGCTTTGGGCTCACCGAACCGAACCACGGCTCCGATCCGGGCTCGATGGCGACGCGCGCCAAAACAGCCGATGGCGGCTATAACCTCACCGGGTCCAAGACTTGGATCACCAATGCGCCGATCGCCGATGTCTTCATTGTCTGGGCCAAGACGGAGGACGGGGTGATCCGCGGCTTTATTCTGGAAAAGGGCTGGAAGGGCCTTTCCACGCCAGCCATTCACGGCAAGGTGGGTCTGCGCGCCTCGATCACCGGTGAGATCGTGATCGACAACGTTTTCG
>NZ_JABEPH010000259.1:0-8801 GCF_013004495.1 Rhizobium sp. SEMIA 4085 | reverse complement strand
CTTTGTTTCTTGTGTACACGCGGAAGTCTGCATACGAGCTGCTCAGGAGTCCCGTGGGCTCGGATATGTGTATAAGCGTCCGATTCGCGGAGCTGCTGGGCAGCACCGTCCGATGCGCGGCCTGCCTCGCCGAGCATTCGCTCGACATCGGAAAGCGACGCGGTCAGCCCGCCGCGTAGGCGGTTCACCAGGTCGTTCGAGCGACGTTCGGCATTGTCGAAGGTGCCTTCGATCGTTGCGTTCGCTTCTTCGCCTGCCTTGACGATCGAGCTGCGCATCGCCTCGGCGGCTGCCTCGGCGCGCTTTTCCGTCTCCGAAAGCACCCGGCCGATATCGGCGAAGGAGGATTGCACGCCCTGGCGCAGATTGCCGGTGACCTGGTTGGAGCGCTGCTCGGCACGCTCGAAGGCATTCTCGACCATGCCGGAGAGCGCACGCATCGTCTTTTCAATCTCTTCGGAACGTTGGACGAGGCCGACGGAGAGGCTCTGCAGCGCGCCTTCACGTTCCTCGAGTGTCGAGACGAGGTTCGACTGCGCGGCTGCGAGCAGGTCTGACGCTTGGCTTAGGACCTTCGAATGCTCGTCGAAGCGGCCGATGATGCCGCCGACCTGCGCCAGCGTTTGGCCCGATATGTCGGAGAGGCGGTCGACCTTTCCTTCAAGAAGACGGGTCGAGGCGGAAACCATCTCCGCCGCCTTCGACGCCGAATCGGTGAAGCGCGAGGTGGTCTCGCCGAGGCGGCCGTCGACAGTGGCAAGTTCTTCTGCCGCACTGTTCATCATCATCGCCATCGAGGCACTGTTTTCGGACAGGCGCTCGATGAGTGAGTTGACGTTGGCAAGCAGGCTCGTTTCAAGAGCATTGACCGCCGTGGAAGCGCTCTCGGTTCGGGCCGCGATCGCATTCGCCAGGACTGCGTTTTCGGCGCGCAGGCGGTCCGCACTCTGTTCGGCTGCGGCGGCGATGCGGGCCGCAGCCTCCTTGCCGGCTTCCGTGTAGCGCTCGATCATTGGATGCGCCGTTTCGTCGATCAGGCGCGAGAGCTCGGAAGAACGGCCGGCGAGCATGGAGTTGAGCTCGCGAGTGCGCTCGTCGAGCGTCGAGCGGATCGTATGGCCGCGAGCTTCGAGCGCCTTTTCGACATCGGTCAAGGTCGCATCGATTTCGCGTGCGCGCTCTTCCAGACCGGAGCGGATCGCGCTGCTGCGGGCTTCGAGAGCCCTGTCGACGTTCGACATGGTCGTGGCGATGCCCTCGCTGGCGCTTGCGATCGTCGAGCGGATTGCGTCACCGCGGCTCTCCAGCGACGATTGGGCCTCGGAGAGAGCCTGCGAAATGGCATTCACCTGGCCGCTGACGAGCGTTTCGGCTTCGGCGACCTTGTTGACGATCGCATTCCCCGCCTCGGAGAAGGTCTGGGCGACGGCGGCTGCCTGGCTCGCGAGGCGGTTCTGCGCTTCGGAAACGCGGCCGACGATCTGTTCGGAGCGCTCGTCCATGGCACGCGCGAACTCGCCGCTCTTCTGGTCGAGGCCCTCGGTGAACTGCTGGCCGGTGCGGGCCATCAGTTCGGCCGTGCGTGCGGCTTCGGCATCCATGCCCTGGGCAGCATCGGCAACGGCGCTGCGCAGCGTCGAGGCGAGGCCGGCGGCCTTGCCTTCGATCGTCTGATTGACGGCGTTGAGGCCAAGGCTGAGCGCCCGGTCCATGGTGGAGAGGCGTTCGTCGATATGCTCGCTGCCACGATGCATCGCTTGAGCAAGGTTTGCCGTGCGGTCGTCGATGGACGTCGCGAGATTTGCGGCACGATCGTCGATCGTCATCGTGAGATTTGCAGCCCGTTCATCGACAGCGGCAGTCAGAGCCGAAGTCCGCTCGCCAATCGCAGCTGCGAGACTTGCTGTGCGCTCATCGATTGCGCTGGCGAGGCTCGCCGTGCGCTCGTCGATCGCGCCGGTAAGCGTATCGCTCGTGCTTTCCAGGACGGTCGTAACCCGCAAGGCGGCATCGTCGCCGAGTTCGCGAAGTTGCGAAATGCTGTCGTTAAGTGTTTCCGTAAGCCGGCTGCCTGCGGCATCCACCTGCGTTGCGACACCGCCGACTCCGTCGCGGATGCGGTTTTCGAGAGCGGCAAGGCCAGCTTCGACGCGCGAACCGGTTTCAGCAAAACGGCCGGTCATGCCGTCTATCGACTGATCGAGGTGCATGGAGAAAGTTTCGGCCGAGCGCGAGATTTCGCTTGCCGCATCCTGGAAGCGGCCGGCGATCTGGCCGGCGCCTTCACGCAGGCGCTCTTCGAGCGACCTGGCGCTGCCGTCGATCGTCTGGCGGATGGAGGCTTCATGATCTTCCAGCGACATTTCGAGCATGCTGGCGCTTGCGGCGACCGAGGCGCCGATGGTCGTTGCCTGCTCGGACAGCGTATTGCTGAGCTGCGCATGGGCGTCGCTGAGCGAAAGGCTGATCGCGTTCGCACGGTCGTCCAGCGTTGCGCGGATGCGGTCATGGGCGGAGGCAAGGCTGCCGTCGATGCGGGCGGCAGCTTCGCTGGTGAGCGACTCCATGCGTGCGGCTGCTTCGCCCGTCAGCGACTCAAGGCGGTTGTTGCTGCTGGAGAGTGTCGAGGAGAGCGCCGCGACGTGTTCGCCGAGCGACCGTTCGAGCCGTTCCTGGTTGTCGGTATAGGCGCTGCGAATCCCCTCTGCCTTGTCGGTGAAGGCGCCGGCAACCCGCGCCTCAGCACCTGCAACGGTATCGAGGAGTGCGTTGGTGCGGGCTTCCAGCGCGCTGTCGAAGCGGCTCTGGCTATCGTCGAGCGATATGGCAAGCGCCATCGTTTTTTCGTCGAGGGTGTCGGCCAGGCGGTCGTGATTGCTCGAGAGCGCGCCGACGAGTGCGCTGCTGCGCTCCGCCATGACACCGTCGATGCGTTCATGGGCGGAATCCAGGGCCTGGGTGATCGCCGCGGCTCGCTGGGAGATTACGTTGTTGAGCTCGTCGGCGCGGCCGAATGCGGAGGTTATCTGCTCCGTGCCGGCGGACACGGCAGCCGTGAGGTCGGACGTGGTCGACAGCAGGGTCTCGCGGAATTCGGTCGAACGCGCCGCGAGATTGTTGTGGAGTTCGGACGTGCCGGTTGCGAGCGCTAGTGAAATTTCACCGGTGGCGTTCTGCAGAGCAGATGCCAGTTCGCTGGTGCGGCCCGAAAGATTCGCCTGCAGCTCAGAAGTGCCGGATGTCAGAGCCTCGGAAAGCTCGCTTTTGGCATTTTTGAGCGCGGAGGTCAGTTTGCCGGTGTGGCTCGAAAGGTTCGTCCGCAGATCGGTCGTGCCGGACGCCAGCGTCTCAGCAATTTCATCCTTTGCGCTCTGCAGCGCGAAGGTGAGCTCGCTGGTGCGGCCTGAAAGGCTGCCATGCAGATCGGAGACGCCTGAGGCGAGCACCTCAGAAATCTCGCCGCTTGCGGACTGCAAGGCAGAAGTGATCTCGCTGCTGCGGGCCGAAAGGCTGCCATGCAGCTCGGAAACGCCGGAGGCGAGCGCCTCGGAAATCCCCCCGCTTGCAGACTGCAGGGCAGAGGTGATCTCGCTGCTGCGGGCCGAAAGGGCGTTGGAGATTTCGTCGACCTTGCTACCGAGAGAGCTTTCGAGAACTTCCTGACCTGTACTCAGCGCAGTCGCCAACGCGAAGGATTGGTCGGTCATCGAGGCGCCAAGGCGCTCGATGCTTGAATTGAGGATGCCGTCGATCGATTCCGAGCCGCCGGCCAGCGTCTCGTTGATGCGCGCAAGGCTTTCCATCAGCTTGGTGTCAAGCGAACCAGCGCGCTTGTCGAAGGCGTTTGTGAATTCCGCCACGCGCTCATCGAACGCGGTCGACATCTGGGCGACGGTTGCCTGCAGGCGCTCGTCGAAGAAGCCGGAGCGCAGGTCGAGGTCCATGATGGCGTCGTCGGCGCTGGACTGCAGGCTCTGACGGAAGCTTGCGCTCTTATCGTCGAGCGACGCGTTGAGCTTGGCAAGTACGTCGTCGAGCGTGCCGGTGATTTCGCGTTCGCCACCGGTCAGACTTTCGTTGATTTCGCGGGTGCGGGCAATCAGGATTTCGTTCAGCTGGCGGGCGCGGTCGTTCAGCGCCGCATTCAGCTTCTCGGCGCTGCTGTCCATAGTAGAGGCACGCGTTTCGAACTGGCTGAGCAACTGCTCACCGCGATCATTGAGGTTGGAGGTGAGCGTCTCCAGGCGCGTGTCGAATTCGTGTGCCAGCGCAAAACCGGAGGAGGTCAGCGTCTGCAGCAGCGAGTCGGTCTTGGCTGCGAGAAGCGAGCCGAGCGACTGGATCGCCGTTTCCGATTTTTCCGTCAGCGTCGCAGCCCGGGTGTCGATCATCGATGCGAAGGCTTCGCCTGATGTCGCAAGGCGCACGGCGATCTCTTCCGTCGCGAGCGAAAGGTCTTCCTTCAGCTGGTCATGGACGCCGACGATCGAGCTGCGGATGCGCTCAGCGTGATTGACGATCGCTTCGCGCTCGGAGCCGAGTTCATGAACCAGGCCGCGCACGCGCAGTTCATTATCGGCATAGCTGCGCTCAAGCGCGTTAACTTCGGAGTGAACCAGGGTTTCGAGCTCCGAAGCGCGCGCGATCGTGCGCTCGATGCCTTCATTCATGGCGGAGACTTCACGGCGAACGGCTTGGCCGACCGTCATGATGCGTTCGGATGCGATTGGTTCCGGTTCGGAGAGACGCAGTGCCACTTCCGCCATGGAGCGGGCGGCGTTGCGCATGTCCTGAGCGCGCGAGATCATGATTGCGAAGGCATAGAACAGAAGCACCGGCACGATGATGCCGACGATGCCGGCAATGACGCCGGGGAGGGCCGCGAGATCGGCAACGGAACGGATCTGCAAGATCTGCGGCGAGTAGAGCAGGGCCATCAGGCCGACGCCACCGACGATCCACAGCAGCGAGAAGAGCGTGGCGTTGCGCACGGCTGAACGCGTCGAGCCGCCGTCCAGCGATTTCAGAATGGAGGCCGCCGTCATGCGGTTTGCATCGTTCGCCGCGGCCAGCGCCGGTGCGCGGGCCACCTGCTCGGTCCTGGAGCCGCGGCCGCGGCGGCGCTGGTTCTCATCCTGGTCCTGCTGATTGCTGCGGGCAGATGGCGTGTCGGACACTTTGGCCTCCGGGGCGTCAGGCGTTTTAGCGCCGCGAGACGGCGCCTTCTGCTGGCTAAAGTCGATCTGGAGAGCTTCGTCCAAT
Source organism: Rhizobium sp. SEMIA 4085 (assembly GCF_013004495.1). NCBI lineage: Bacteria > Pseudomonadati > Pseudomonadota > Alphaproteobacteria > Hyphomicrobiales > Rhizobiaceae > Rhizobium > Rhizobium sp. SEMIA 4085. The sequence continues at coordinate 3,539 of NZ_JABEPH010000259.1, read as the reverse complement.
GCTTTGAACGCCTTGTCCTCGATCGACTCGCTATACTTGTTGTTCGCCATTCGGTTACGCCTCGTTACATCTCAGCCGGTTCAGCCGCATTTCCCGGACAGTGCCGCGTCCGGGTTCCAACCTTTGCCTGACCTTCCCATCCGAGCTCACGGACGGATAAGCATGTCATTTCAGGGTAGATAGCCGCTTTTTCAAACGGACGGTATCAAAACATTACCACTATCCACTTGGCCAGCAAAGGCGCGTACCATAAACCTAGTCTACCAGTATCGTAGTGACACATCCGGGCTTCCGAGACAATTAATGAAGCCTTGCTAATCACCATCCGTTAATCCGTTGTTAACATAATTTAACGCAGGCGGACGACGAAAAACCAATAATTTAGGGGCGTTAAGCGATTGTTAACCATAGCGGTAGAATCCCGTCCTCAATGTGCCAGAATTTAACGCGATCGCCACTCTCCAACCGCAGTGTGAATCCACCTGCGGGGTAAAGACGGGAGAATTGGCACATGGCAGCAGTCAGTATTGCGTTCGAGGCGCCGGATAATTCAAACGGGCCTTGCCCCTCGAAGGGTCGCCCGATCGACCTTGTTCATCTGGCAAAGCAGACGATGGGCGACAAGGCGCTTGAAGTCGAGGTCCTGAAGATATTTGCGCGCCAGGCACGCGCCTGCCTGCAGGAGGTTTCGTCAGGCGATGCAAGGAAGATACTAGCCGCTGCCCACCGGCTGAAAGGGGCGGCGAGCGCGGTGGGGGCCTTCCAGGTATCCGAAGCGGCAGACATGCTCGAGAACAATTGCGGCGATGCAGCGTGCATGGCCGCGGTCGGAGCCGCCGTCGTCGAAGCCGAAAATTTCATTCTCAAGCTCAGCCGCTAGAGCTGAGCATTTTAAGCCACTCGGCCCGCTGCTCCATTCCGGAACAGCGGGTCTTTTTGTGGCCAGCGGTATGACGCAAATGGAAAAGCCCGTCGCTTTTAAATATGGAATGAAACCGTGAAGGCAGTCGATGTTGACTGCCCATCGGATTTGTTGGAAGAAAAATTTCGATCCTCCCTCTTCATGTAATACCGGAAAGCATCATGCCCAAACTGACTATCGTTGCCTTCGACGGCACGCGCTTCGATCTGGATGTCGATCAAGGCTCCACCGTGATGGAGAATGCCGTGCGCAACTCGGTGCCAGGCATAGAAGCCGAGTGCGGCGGCGCATGCGCGTGTGCGACCTGTCATGTCTATGTCGACGAAGAATGGACCGAGCGCGTCGGCCCGCCGGAAGCGATGGAAGAAGACATGCTCGACTTCGCCTTCGATGTCCGCCCGACTTCGAGGCTTTCGTGCCAGATCAGAATGAAGGCGGCGCTCGACGGACTTATCGTCCAGGTGCCCGAGCGCCAGGCCTGAGGGGCGCAAAAAAAGCCTCGCGCGCCGGATGACGTGCGAGGCGAGGCGGGCGCATAACCATCGGGCGAGGGAGGACCGCCCGCGGCTTAGAACGCGCCAGGAGAACCAATTACAGAAGATCAGGTCAATCCCACCTGAACTTCCGAATGTGTTCATATTAGCGCGTGCGGGTTGAGTCGCATATCGCTAATTTTCATCATTAACAGGCTTTGGAGGGGGAAGGATTCGCATAGGTTTCGTTGCTCAGCTAACGATATTTCGTGCTTGTTGCGAAAATTGGGTTATTTTTCGCTGCCGGACGAGCTGATTCGTCTGTTGAGCAAGCGCATCATCCTGCTCTGAAAGTTGACTGCCTCGATGCGGTCGAAACGCGCCTGCAACCTGTCGTGTTCTTCTATTCCGCGATTAGATTCTTCCGTGACAAGCTCCTGCATGGCTCCGCAGCTGCGCTGGGCAGGCAGTGCGAGAATCCGTCGCTCCATGAGACGTGCTTGTGTGCGGGCGATTTCCGCGTGCCGCTCCTCATGCCTTTTGATGTCGCTCGAAAGTGCATCCCAGATCGTCGACAGCTGTTTGCTGGCGCCGTTGCGGTTTCGCCAGCGCGGCAGGATGATCTGCGTGTGAACGGTCACCTTTGCGCTGGCGATGCGGCAGCGGCCGTTGCTCTGCACGTAGGTCGCCTCGCCGCCGAAGCGGATTTTCGTCGCGCCGGGGTGACGCGCGGAGGAGCCGCTCGCCGTCGGCCCGCGGCGACTCAGTTCCTCATCGCGCTCGCCGGCACTCTTTCCGCGGATGTCGAAATAGGAGTAGCTTTTGGTCGCAACGACTTGAGCCGAGGCGGGAATGCAGAGGGCAGCCGTCATGGAAAAAGCAAGGACGAAACGCATATAACGCGATGCGGAAGGCATTCTTGACGCTACCCGTGTTGAAGTTCGGCGGAGCTTGGGGCATAGCCACCGCGAGCGCAATACAGGGCGTCGGCTTTTTTTATTATCAATGGGATATACCCCGATGCTACAGCTTCGAAGCAGTTTCTGGCGCGTGGCGCATGGCCGCGAAATAGAACTCGGGCCGCGCGGCATAATCATGGCGATCATCAATGTGACGCCGGATTCCTTTTCGGATGGCGGACGCTACGAAAGCGTGGATGCGGCGGTCGAGCATGCCCTTCAGTCCGTCAGCGAGGGTGCCGCGATTATCGACATCGGCGGGGAGTCGACACGCCCGGGTGCTGCCGAAGTCAGCCCTGCGGAAGAGCAGTCCCGCGTGCTGCCGGTGATCGAGGCTTTGCGCGGCAGGAGCGATGCGCTGATTTCGATCGACACCTACCGCGCGGAGACGGCGCGGCTCGCTGTCGGGGCCGGCGCGCATATTATCAACGACGTCTTCGGATTGCAGAAGGAGGCGGAGATCGCGAGGGTTTCGACCGATACCGGCGCCGGGCTCTGCCTCATGCATACAGGCCGCGAACGCGAGAAGCTTCCGGACGTGATTGCGGACCAGTATCATTTCTTGGTCCGCTCCCTAGAGATCGCCGCGGAAGCAGGCGTCATGCGCGAGCGGATCGTGCTCGATCCGGGCTTCGGCTTTGCCAAGGATGCCGACGAGAACCTAGAGCTGATGGCGAGGTTTACCGAATTGCAGCGTTTCGGATTGCCGCTGCTGGCGGGCACGTCGCGAAAGCGCTTCGTCGGTACGGTCACAGGACGGGATGCGGCTGAGCGCGACGTTGCGACGGCGGCGAGCAGCGCACTGCTCAGGCTACAGGGTGCCGCGGTTTTCCGTGTGCACAATGTCGCAATCAACAGGGATGCGCTAGCGGTCGCGGATGCTATGCTGGCGGCGCGCCGGGATTTCGAGCAAAGAGAAGGCTGATGGGCACGAAATATACAATCACGTTGCAGAATTGCGCGTTCTTTGCGCGTCACGGGGTTCACGACGAAGAGGAGTTTCTCGGCCAGCGGTTCTTCGTCGATGCCGAGCTCGACGTCGTCGCGGCGGGGGCGCTCGAAAGCGACTCGATCGACGACACCGGGGATTACCGGGATGTCTTCACCGGGGGAGGAGAGACCCTCCCCCGCCAGCGGCGCCATCCCGACCACAGCCCGGGGCGCGCTATTGTCAAGAGGCCCTGG
>NZ_JABEPH010000258.1:0-8808 GCF_013004495.1 Rhizobium sp. SEMIA 4085 | reverse complement strand
CGACATTCTCGAGGAAGTCTTCTGTCGAGGGATAGAGGTTGCAGGCAAACATGAAATCCTGCCAGACCATGAGGCCGAGCCGGTCGCACAGGTCATAGAACCAGTCGTGCTCGTAAAAGCCGCCACCCCAGACGCGGATCATGTTCATATTCGCGGCTTTTGCCGACTGCAGCAGGTCTTCCGTCTTCTCCGCCGACGACAGCGAAAACAGCGCATCCGCCGGAATCCAGTTCGCACCTCGGCAAAAGATCTCGCGGCCGTTGACCTTGAAAGCGAAGCGGCTGCCGGCCGCATCCGGCGTCGTGATGAGTTCGACGGTGCGAAGGCCAATCTGCTTCGTCACCACATCTGACGGCAGATCGACGGTCAGCGCATAAAGCGGCTGCTCGCCGCTGCCGGAAGGCCACCAGAGGCGCGGTTTCTCGACATAGAAAATATGATTGACCACCGTCTCGCCGGCATTGACACCGACATCGAGTCGGACACGCTCGCCGTCGAGCGCGAAATGCAACGGCACGATGCCGGGATCCTTCGCGAAGAGCGTTGCAGTGACCTGCAGTTCGACGCTGCCGTCGAGGCTGTGCGTCTGGCGCGTCGTGACGTGTTCGATGCGCGCCGTCTCGAGCTTCTTCAGTGCGATCGTGCCATAAAGCCCGAGCGGCGCGATCGCGATGTTCCAGTCCCAGCCGAAATGGCATTGCGGCTTGCGCAGCATATTGCCGTTGGCGATCGGCGAGTTGCCCGGGTGATAGGGTACGTAGAAAGGCTGCCTACCCTGCCGCTCTGCGCCGGCGGCAATGCTCGAATGCAGCACGACGCGGATCGTGTTTTCGCCTGCCTTCAACATGCTCGAAACGTCCGGCCGGTAGCGGCGAAAGCAATTGTCGACCGCGAGCACGACGAAGCCATTGATAAAGACCGAGGCAACGGTGTCGATGTAATCGAGGTCGAGATACCAGTCGCCTTCGGCATCATCGAGCTGGAAGCTTCGCTCGAGCACCCAATCCCGATGCGCGACCCACTGCACCTGCTCTTCGTTGCGGCCGAAATAGGGATCAGGAATGAGTTCTGCCGCGTGAAGCGCCGTATGGACGTCGCCCGGAAGGGTGATCGATGTGGTGACTTCGCCTTCCGCGGAGGCGAGATGCCAGGAACCGGAAAGATCGATGGACGAAGTATTGGACGTAGTCATTATCTGATCTCGAACATTGAAACGAGGGATGTCTTCGCTCGCACAGGAGCACGTGAGCGCCCCTCACCAGCCCTCTTCCCGCCTGCGGGGAGAGGGAACTTGCCGAACGCAATATTGCGATCGGGGAAGGCGTTGCGGCATACCTGCTTCTCCCAGGCTGCGGGAAGAAGGTGCCAGAAAGGGGAATGAGGGGCTGGTTACCGCCCTCGCCCACCGCACACGCGCCGCCTCCTAAATTCTCTCCTCCGTCTCAGCATCGAAGAGCGATGCCAGCGACATGTCGAAGCTGAGCTTCACCGGTGTTCCCACCTTGAAGCGGCGCGCGCCGTTGATGCGCACCGACATCGTGTGACCGGCGTGCTTCAGCCAGAGGAGGTTGTCGGCGCCCATCGGCTCCTCGATGTCGACGGTCGCATCATGCATTTCGGGGCCGAGATTTTCGTCGACCTTGATGTGCTCCGGACGCACGCCGAGCACCACCTTGCGGCCAGGTTGCAGCGGTTGAGCCGTATCATAGCCGTCGAGCGAGAAGCTGACGCCGTTTGATCTGAATACCGTCTTTTCGCTGTTCTTGGTCAGTTCGCCGTGCAGGAAGTTCATTGACGGCGAGCCGATGAAGCCTGCGACAAAAAGATTGCGCGGCCTGTTGTAGATGGTCGTCGGATCGTCGAGCTGCTGAATGATGCCGCTTTTCATGATCGCGATGCGGTCAGCCAGCGTCAGCGCCTCGATCTGGTCGTGGGTGACGTAGATCATCGTGTTTTTCAGCGACTGGTGCAGGCGCTTGATCTCGACGCGCAGCTCCGAACGCAGCTTGGCATCGAGGTTGGACAGCGGCTCGTCGAACAGGAACACATCGACATCACGCACCAGTGCGCGGCCAATCGCCACGCGCTGGCGCTGGCCGCCGGACAGTTCGGCGGGCTTGCGCTTCAAAAGCGGCTGGATCTGCAGGATTTCGGAGGCGCGCGCCACGCGCTTGTCGATCTCGGCCTGCGGCACCTTTGCAACGCGAAGTCCGAAGGACAGGTTCTTCTCGACACTCATCTGCGGATAGAGCGCATAAGACTGGAACACCATGCCGATGCCGCGGTCCTTGGGCTCCTCCCAGGTGACGTTCTTGCCCTTGATGAAGATCTGTCCCGCGGATGCATCAAGCAGCCCGGCGATGCAGTTGAGCAGCGTGGACTTGCCGCAGCCGGACGAGCCGAGCAGGACCAGGAATTCGCCGTCGTTAATGTCGAGGTTCAGGTCCTTGAGGACGCTGACGGCGCCGAAATTCAGCGACAGATCTTTGATGGAAACGCTTGTGTTCATGATCAACCTTTCACTGCGCCAGCGGCGATACCGCGGACGAAGAGACGTCCGGACACGAAGTAGACGATAAGCGGCACCGCGCCAGTGAGCAGCGTTGCGGCCATGTTGACGTTGTATTCCTTCACGCCCTGGACGGCGTTGACGATGTTGTTGAGCTGCACCGTCATCGGGAAATTCTGGTTGCCGGCAAAGATCACGCCGAACAGGAAGTCGTTCCAGATACCGGTGATCTGGATGATCATCGACACGACGAAGATCGGCAGCGACATCGGCAGCATGATGCGGAAGAACACCTGCCAGAACCCTGCCCCATCCACACGCGCAGCCTTGAAGAGTTCGGGAGGCAGTGATGCGAAATAATTTCGGAAGAGCAGCGTGTTGATCGGCATGCCGAAGATCGTGTGCACCAGGACGACCGCCCAGATCGTCGAGAAGATGCCGAGTTCGCGCATGATGATGACCAGCGGATAGAGCATCACCTGATAGGGGATGAAAGCGCCGAAAAGCAGGATCGTAAAGAAGACTTCCGAACCCTTGAAGCGCCAGTAGGACAGGCCGTAGCCATTCACCGAGGCGATCGCCACGGAAATAATGACGCTCGGAATGGTAATCTTGACCGACTTCCAGAAGCCGACGCTGATGCCGGAGCAATCAAGGCCTGTACAGGCCTGGCTCCATGCCTTGACCCAGGGTTCGAAGGTGATCTGCACCGGCGGCGCGAAGATGTTGCCCATGCGGATTTCTGTCATGTCCTTGAGGGAGGTCACGACCATCACATAGAGCGGCAGGAGATAATAAAGCGCGGCGACTGTCAGGATGCTGTAGAGGATGATGGTCGACGGCGCGAACATGCGACGCGGCCTTGCGCCTGCCGGCTCGACGACGCTGGCGATGCTGTTGGTGGTGGTGGCCATGGCCATGATCGTGCTCCCTCAGGATCGCTTCTGGCGGAACTCGGCGAGAGCCCACGGAACCAGGATGATGAAGACGGTGACGAGCATCACGGTCGAAGCCGCAAGGCCCTGCCCGAGATTGGCGCGCTCGAACATGAACGAATAGACGTATTTGGCGGGCACTTCCGATGCGAAGCCGGGTCCGCCCTGCGTCATTGCGACGACGAGGTCGTAGACGCGTACGATGCCGGAAGCGACGATCACCAGTGTGGTGACGAAGACGCCGCGCATCATTGGAATGATGATGAACAGGTATGTGCGCCACGCCGGAATGCCGTCGACGCGCGCCGCCTTCCAGATTTCGGAATCGATGCCGCGCAGACCGGCAAGCATCAGCACCATGACCAGCCCCGTCCCCTGCCACAGGCCGGCGATGACGAGCGCATAGATAACGGTATTCTTGTCGCCGAGCAGCGCGAGGCTACCCCCCGGAAGGCCAAGATCGTTCAAAACCTTCGGCAGGCCGAGGCCGGGATCGAGAATCCACTGCCAGACGAGCCCCGTCACAATGAACGACAGGGCGAACGGGTAGAGAAAGATCGTGCGGAATGTGTTCTCGAACCTGATCTTCTGATCGATGAGAACAGCCAGCAGGAAGCCGATGATGAAGACGAATGTCAGCACGCAGACGCCGTAGGTGGCAAGATTGAGAAGCGACTGGTTCCAGCGCGAATTGCCGAAGAGGCGGCTGTACTGGTCAAAGCCCACGAAATCGCTCGTCGGCAGTAGCCGCGACGACGTGAACGAGTAGAAAACGGTCCAAAGCGTGCAACCGATGAAAATCACGATGACGGTCAGCATCATAGGGATTGCTGCGACCTTCGCATTGAGGTTGCGCAAAAGGCCAAACGGCCGGCCGGCATGAGCCATCAATACCTCCTGTTGGCGGTCAGGGGCGCGACCAGACTGGAAAGCTGTCCGCTCGCGCCCCATAAAACCGTCTCAAGTTATGAGAGCGTCTGTGGCCTTACTGGGCCTGCGAGATGATGTCGGCCTGACGATCGATTGCATCGTCCACAGACATCTTGGAGCTGAAGAATTCGAGCGCGAGATCCTGCAGCTGGCCCTGCGTATCGGAATCGAGCATCTGCTCGGTCGAAGGCAGAACATTGTTGAGGTCCGACAGGATTTCGATGCCCTTCTTCATGCAGGCGTTCGCGGCTTCGAGATCGACGTCGCCGCGAACCGGCAGCGAACCCTTGACCAGATTGAATTTGACCTGGACTTCCTTGGAGAGAAGCATCTTGGCGAGTTCAAGCTGCGCCTTGGTGATTTCCGGATTGCTGTTCTTCGGGAAATAGAACGCGTCGCCGCCCGTATCGAGCTGCGCATTGAAGCCGAGACCGGGCAGGCAATCGTAGTCGGTGCCGGCAACCTTCTTCGCGACGCCGAATTCACCTTGAGCCCAATCGCCCATGATCTGAGCGGCCGCCTTGCCCTCGATCACCATGTTGGTGGCAACGTTCCAGTCGCGGCCGGAATAAGCCGGATCGACCATATCGCGGGCCTGGGCGAATGCGGTCCAGACCTTCTTGTTCTGATCGCTGCGAACGGCCTCTTCGCTCTTCTTGTCGTTGATCTGCAAGTAGAGGTCTTTGCCGCCGATGCCGGCCTGCATGACGTTGCGGATGCCTTCGACCTGCCACGGGGCGCCGGTGGCGAGCGGCGTGATGCCCTTCTCCTTCAGCTTCGGCGCGTCGGCTGCGAGCTCGTCCCAGTTTTTTGGAACAGCCATGCCGTTGTCTTCGAAGACGTGGCGGTTGAGCCACATCCACTGCCAGGAGTGGATGTTGATCGGCACGCAATAGATCTTGCCTTCATAGACGCAGGCGTCGAGCAGCTTGGCCGGACGGATGACGTCCTTCCAATGCTCCTCCTCGGCAAGTGGCGTCAGATCCGTCATGAGGCCTGCCTTGATGAGTTCCTCGGCGTCGCGGCCGGTGTTCATCTGGGTAGCGCCCATGGGGTTGCCGCCGAGAATTCGGCTAATGATGATTGGGTTGGCGGTGGTGCCGGAACCGGCAATTGCGCCATCGACCCACTTGTTGTTGCCACTCGCGTTGAAGCTGTCGGCAAGGACCTTGACGGCGGCAGCTTCACCGCCGGATGTCCACCAATGGGTGACTTCGAGATCGGTCGCGTTGGCCGCGCCAAGCGGCAGCACGACGGAAGCGGCAAGCACAGCCGCCATCGAACGAAAATTCATGAGTTCTCCTCCCTCACTGAAACGTTGCCGGAAAAACTTAGTGCAATCGACATTTTGGCGCAACAGCCCGCTGTCAAGATTTTAAGCGAAACGCGCCATTGCTACCCATGCCTGTTGTTCCTTCACAACTCCGCGACATATGGCGCTAGACTGGGCATTCAAGCTTGCATGATGACGAACGAAACAAGGTATTGATATTAAATATTAATTTCTATTATGGCGCATATCGTCTGAAGAAATCGCCTTCGCACGTGCAAAAGATCCGACCTTGAAACCGGAATTCAACCTAAGCGTCTAGTGCTGGTGCGAACATCATAAAAAGTGCTCGACATTTCCACTGTATCGTTACAGATTTAACGGCTCAAGTGACGAGTGTTGTTCAGCGGGGAATGTGCTTACGGCTTTGCGAAAACATTCTAAAAGCGGATCGGAATCGCGCGAGGGTGACATAAAGGGATGGAAAACAAGGGAAATTCCGGGGGAGCGGCAGCGGCTATCCAGCGCGAACGGCCGACGCTGAAGACGATCGCCTTCATGACGGGCCTGGGCATTACCACGGTTTCGCGCGCACTCAAGGACGCACCGGATATCGGCGCGGAGACCAAGGAGCGCGTGCGTATGGTCGCCCGCCAGCTCGGCTACCAGCCGAACCGCGCCGGCGTACGCCTCAGGACCGGCAAGACCAATGTCATCGCACTCGTTCTTTCCATCGACGAAGAGATCATGGGTTTCTCGAGCCAGATGGTCTTCGGCATTTCCGAGGTGCTGACCGGCACGCCGTACCACATCGTCGTGACACCGCACTCGCACAGCAAAGACCCGATGCTGCCGGTGCGCTACATCCTGGACACCGGCTCTGCCGACGGCGTCATTATTTCCCGTATCGAGCCCGACGATCCGCGCGTGCGGCTGCTCGCTGAGCAGAACATGCCCTTCGCGACGCATGGCCGGACAGATGCGGGACTGGTCCACCCCTATCACGATTTCGACAACGAATCCTTCGCGCACGAGGCGGTGAAGAGGCTCGTCGAGCGCGGGCGCAGGCGTATCGCTCTGCTCCAGCCGGCAAGCAAGCTCACTTACTATGCCCATACGAGGATCGGCTTCCAGACCGGCCTTCACGACTATGGCGCCGAGGAAGTCCCCCTGCGCGTCAACACCGATACGCCGCTGGAGGAGGTCAAGGCCGCGGTCGAAGCGATGATGCGCATGCCGAACGCGCCCGACGGCATCGTCTGTTCGGCCGGAAGTGCCGCTATTGCCGTCAACGCCGGCATCGAGGCGACAAGTAAGCGCGTCGGCTACGATATCGACATGGTTTCCAAGCAGTCCGCGCCGATCCTGAACTGGATCAGGCCGGAGATCATCACCGCCAATGAAGACGTTCGCCACGCCGGCCGCGAACTCGCCAAGGCGGTCATCGCCCGCATCGATGGCATTGAGCCGGAACTGCTGCAGAGCATCAGCAAGCCGGTCTGGCCGGACGATCGCAGATAGGGGTCACGTTTCCTGGTGCGCAGGCGCCGAATTATCCTGCTTCGCCGCAGTTCGGCACGGAAGAGACAACGGGAAGCGGACAAGCCAGCGCGAGGCTCCATGATCCTGCTTCGGTATCTTCAAAATAAAACAAGCCCGATCGAAACCGGGCTTTTCCTTGTTCGATTGATACCTCAGAACGTCGAAGCGCCGCTGCCCCATGGGCCATGGTGGAAATCCTTGCCGTCGAGGCGGTCGAAGCCGTGAGCGCCGAAGAAGTCGCGCTGGGCCTGGATGAGGTTCGCGGTGCCGCGGCCCTGGCGGTATGCGTCGAAATAGGTGAGCGCCGAGGTGAGTGCCGGAACCGGCAGGCCGGCGGCAAGTGCTGCCGCAACGACGCGGCGAAGCGACGGGATCGATTCCTTGACCATTTCGGAGAAGGCCGGCGTGACGATAAGGTTTGCCGCATCCGGCGCCTTGGTGAAAGCGCTGGTGATTTCGTCCAGGAACTGCGAGCGGATGATGCAGCCGGCCCGCCAGATCTTGGCGATCACCGGCATCGGCAGCGACCAGTTGAACTCGCGGGAAGCCTCCGCCATCACGGCAAAGCCCTGCGCATAGGCGCCGATCTTGGCGGCAAACAACGCCAGTTCCAGATCCTTGTCGAGGTCCTGACCGTAGGGAATCGGGAAATCGTATTTCGGCTTTCCGAAAATCCTCTCGGCGGCTTCGCGCTGATCCTTCATCGAGGAGATGCTGCGGGCGGCAACGGCAGCTTCGATAGCCGTCGCCGGAATGCCCATGTTCTGAGCTTCGATCGCCGACCACTTGCCGGTGCCCTTCTGGCCGGCCTTGTCGAGGATCATGTCAACCATCGGGCCCCCGGACACGGGATCGGTCGCGGCCAGCACCCTTTCGGAGATTTCGATGAGGTAGGAATTCAGGCGGCCCTTGTTCCATTCGCCGAAGATCTTGCTGATTTCGCCGGCGCTCTTGCCGAGGCCGTCGCGCAGGATGCCGTAGATTTCGGCGATCATCTGCATATCGGCGTATTCGATGCCATTGTGGATCGTCTTGACGAAGTGACCGGCACCATCGTTGCCGAGCCAGGCGACGCAGGGATCGCCGTTATACTTGGCGGCAATCGAGGTCAGAACCTTCTCGACACGCTTCCAGGAGTCTTCGGTACCGCCGACCATGATCGACGGGCCGTGGCGGGCGCCTTCTTCTCCGCCGGATACCCCCATGCCGATGAAGGTCAGGTCGGTATCCTTGAGGCGGTCGAAACGGGCGATCGTGTCACGGAAATTGGCGTTGCCGGCATCGATCATGATGTCGCCTTTGGAAAGGTGCGGCCGCAGCGCTTCCATCTGCTGGTCGACGGCCGCGCCCGCTTTGATCATGATGATGATCGGACGCGGCGGGCGGATAGCCTCGACGAATTCCTCGATGGTCTTGCAGGGGACGATCTGCTTCTTGAGATCACCGGCGCTTTCGTAGAATTCGTCCGTCTTTTCGGGAGTGCGGTTGAAGACTGCAATCTTGTTGCCTTTTTCCGCAATGTTGAGTGCCAGGTTGGAACCCATGACGGCAAGGCCGATCAGCCCGATTTCTGCCTTTTCCACGATACACCTCCGATGAGTCATTTTGGACCGGTGTTGTGG
>NZ_JABEPH010000257.1:0-8821 GCF_013004495.1 Rhizobium sp. SEMIA 4085 | reverse complement strand
GCCGGCTACTGGCGCCTGCGGGGGAGGGGGGCCCCCGCCGCATGGCACACCCCGGCCATGTCGAGGGCGATCTCGGCGATCTCTGGGCCCATGCCAAGCGTGTCATCCGCACCTGTGTGGACAAGGCGGGTATCGTGGCGGCCGATATTGCGGCAATCGGCTGTGCTGGCCATGGCAACGGGCTTTATGCGCTCGACCGGAACGGCGAACCGCTCCTCGCCATCCAGTCGCTCGACACGCGGGCGATAGGTCTCGTCGAAGAATGGGCGGCGGAAGGCGTGGGCGACCGGACCTATCCGATCGGCCGCCAGCGCCCCTGGCCCTCGCAGACGCCAACGCTTCTTGCCTGGCTGAAGCGGCACAGGCCCGAGCTCTTCGAGCGCATCGGCACGGTGTTCTTCTCCAAGGATTTCGTCGTCAACCGTCTGACCGGCCGTCGCGTCAGCGAGGTCTCCGACATGTCAGGTGCCGGCCTGCTCGATCTCGCCGCCCGCCGGTACGACCGGACGCTGATGGCTGCCTATGGGCTGGCCGACTGCATGGACCTGCTGCCGCCGCTCATCGAAAGCGCCGACATCGCTGGCACCGTGACTGGAGAGGTCGCAGCGCAAACCGGCCTTGCAGCCGGCACGCCTGTCATCGGCGGATTGTTCGACGTCGTCGCCTCAGCACTCGGCTCGGGCGTCTCGCGCACCGGCAGCGCCTCGATCATCGCAGGCACGTGGAGCATCAACCAGGTGATCATCGATCGCCCCGCCCTCGACGGGCCGGTCTTCATGTCCGCGACCTTCGACCGCAGCCGTTACATGGCGATGGAAAACAGCGCGACCTCGGCCGCCAATCTCGAATGGCTGGTACGGGAGTTCTTCGAGGGAGAACATCAGGAGAGCGTATCGCCCTTCGACGCCTGCTGCGCTTTAGCGGCTGCGATCGAACCGGCGTCCGACGATCCACTCTACCACCCCTACCTCTACGGCGCCCAGCAGGACGGCCATGCGCGGGCGGGCTTTTATGGGGTTGCGGGCTGGCATGGCAAGGGGCACCTGGTTCGCGCGCTTCTGGAAGGCGTCACCTTCGGGCATCGCCAGCACATCGAGACGATCCGCAAGGCGGGCGCCATCTTCGACGAGGCCGTGCTGTCGGGCGGCGGATCGCGCAGCCGCCTCTGGCCGCAGATATTCGCCGACGTGCTGGGTATGCCCGTTTCCGTCGCTGTCTCGCGGGAAACGGGCGCATTGGGCGCGGCGATTGCGGCGGGAACGGGCGTCGGCCTCTTTGCAGATTTCACGGAAGGGGCGAATGCCATGGTGCGGGTCGAACGGCACTACAAGCCGAACGATGCGCTGACGGCGCACTACAACAGGCGCTATGCGCTGTACAAGGATATTGCCGAAGCGATGACCCCCCTCTGGCGGCGGCTTTCGGCAACCAAGGACCAGGTGGCGGGAGCTGCGGCATGAACATGCATGGCACTGAAATGCCGGTGGACGAAGGCATCTACGATTTCATCGTCGTGGGTGCCGGCTCGGCCGGATGCGTCCTGGCAAACCGTCTGTCGGCCGATCCGAAGAACCGGGTCCTGCTGCTCGAAGCCGGCGGCTCGGATCGCTACCATTGGGTCCATGTGCCAATTGGCTATCTCTATTGCATGGGCAACCCGCGCACCGACTGGATGATGAAGACGGCCGCGGAAGCCGGCCTCAACGGCCGCGCGCTGAACTATCCGCGCGGCAAGCTGCTTGGGGGCTGCTCGTCGATCAACGGCATGATCTATATGCGCGGCCAAGCCGCCGACTACAACGACTGGCGGCAGGCCGGCAATGTGGGCTGGGGCTGGGACGACGTACTGCCGTACTTCTTGAAGTCAGAAGATAACTATCGTGGCAAGTCCGCCACGCACGGCGCCGGCGGCGAATGGCGCGTCGAACGCCAGCGCCTCTCCTGGCCGATCCTCGACGCCTTTCGCGACGCGGCGGAAGAGCTCGGCATTCCGAAGACCGGCGACTTCAACGACGGTGACAACGAGGGTTCGGGTTATTTCGAGGTCAACCAGCGCGGCGGCGTGCGCTGGAACACAACAAAAGCGTTCCTGCGGCCGGCGATGAAACGCACGAATCTGCGCCTGCTCACAGGTGCCGAAACTGAACGACTTGAATTCAACGGAAAGACGGTCACCGGCGTGCGCTTCCAGCATCGCGGCCGCCTCTGCGTCGCTCGCGCATCCCGAGAAGTCGTGCTATCGGCTGGAGCGATCAACTCACCGAAGATCCTGGAGCTGTCGGGCGTAGGCCGGCCGGAGGTGCTCTCCGCCAACGGAATTCCCATCCACCACGACCTTCCGGGTGTCGGAGAGAACCTTCAGGACCACCTTCAGATCCGCACGATCTTCAAGATAGAAGGCGCGCGCACACTGAACCAACTCTATCACAGTCTCTTCAGCCGCGCCGGCATGGGTTTGCAATATGCCATCAGCCGGTCCGGCCCGCTCTCCATGGCGCCGAGCCAGCTCGGTATCTTTGCCAAGAGTGATCCGGCCGTCGCGACGGCCAATCTCGAGTACCATGTCCAACCGCTCAGCACCGATCGGCTTGGCGAACCGCTCCATCGCTATCCGGCTGTAACGGTGTCCGTCTGCAATCTCCGGCCCGAAAGCCGCGGCACGGTGCATGTGACGACGCCCGACGCGGCGCACCCGCCAGAAATCCGCCCGAATTACCTCTCCACCGGCGGCGACCGGATTCTGGCGGCACAGTCCATCCGCCACGCTCGCAGCCTTATGAAAACGAAGGTGCTGGCGCGCTTCCGGCCGCAGGAAGTCCTTCCCGGTCGGGAGTACGACAGCGACGAGGAACTGATCCGCAGGGCGGGCGACATCGCGACGACCATTTTTCACCCAGTCGGCACGTGCAAGATGGGAAATGACACCTTGGCGGTGGTGGATCCGACGCTGAACGTGCACGGGATCGATAGATTGCGTATCGTCGACGCCTCTATCATGCCGAAGATTGTCTCCGGCAACACGAACTCGCCGGTGATTATGATCGCCGAGAAGGCTTCGGAAATCATTCTGAAGCAGTTGTGACAATAAAATGTGCTTAAGGCCGGCGCTGAAGTTCACGTTCAATCGCAGTGAGCGAGGCTCCAGTTTCGATCCTTTTATGTTGGAGTGGACGGCCCCTGAACGGCATCGAAATGTGCCAGAATGAGCTGTTAAGATCTCAATCGAAGGGGCCGCCCATGGACAAGATTATTCGTATTGGCATGGATACGTCAAAACATGTTTTTCAGTTGCATGGCGTGAATGCTGGAGAGAAGCCGGTCTTGCGTGAGAAAATGCGACGCAAGGACGTTCCGGACTGCTTCACTACCTGCCCGCCAACTTTGGGCGCGATCGAGGCCTGTGGTGGTTCGCATCATTGGGCACGGCTGCTCGCCTCATTCGGGCATGAGGTAAAAATGATCGCACCACAACTTGCCAAGCCCTACGTCAAACGGAACAAGAACGACGCAGCTGACGCCGAAGGGCTCTGCGAGGCAATGAGCCGCCCAACGATGCGGTTTGTTCCGGTGAAGACAGCTGATGAACAAGCGGCACTCATGCTGATCAGCGTCCGTACCCGCCTCATCGCCAACCGCACCCAACTCGCCAACGCAATCCGGGGCTACGCCAATGAGTTTGGTGTCTCCGCAGCCAAGGGGCTGGCACATATCCCTATGCTGCTTGAAAGGATACAGGCCGACGCGACTGTGCCAGAGCTCGCACAGGAATTGTTCATGAGCCAGGCCGAGGAATACGCTCAACTGGAAAAGAAGATTGCGGATGTGGAGGCCAAGGTAAAGGCATGGCAGCGTAACGACGAACGCAGCAGACGTCTCAACACCATTCCCGGCATTGGCCCAATCGGTTCGGCTCTTTTGATCATGAAGACACCCGCTCCGGAGCTGTTCCAGTCTGGCCGCCAGTTCGCAGCCTGGATAGGGTTGACGCCAGAAGATCACTCGACCGGCGGCAAGCTGCGGCTCGGTGGTATCACCCGAGCCGGCGATGAAGCTCTGCGGGCCGTCTTGGTGGCAGGAGCAACCGCTGTCATTCATCACGCGCGGCGATCTGGTAAGGCTTCTCAATGGTTGGCGGAACTGCTCAGACGTAAGCCGCCTAAACTGGCAGCTGTCGCACTTGCCAACAAGATGGCGCGCATAGCCTGGAAACTCATGATCTCTGGGCAAACATACAGCGCACAATCAGGAGCAGCTTTGACGGGATGCGCCACATGAAGATTGGCGAGCAAGAACCCTGGATATCCTGATCTTCACCACGTGTTGGTGATACAACAACTTGCAGGATAATAGCAGATGGTGTGATCGATCGATCCGGGACACAGGATACTCCGGAAATCCCTTTGGCTCCTCAAGGCCGCCTTGATGTTTGGGACCTGTGTTGCGGAAACCATCTTGGCCAGCGTTCATGTGCGGACGCAACAACAGGCCGGACATATGGACGCAAGCGATCTGGTCAAATTATCTCGAAATATCTTGCGAGTCGGGGGCCGTCCACATAAGGGGTTTGTATTGGTCGTTTGGGCCGAGTATAACGCTTTGTCTGCGGCACCGACGCTCACCAACGCTTTGGTCGTCAGACAGCCACGCGCTTCTTCCTCGGAGCGTGGCTGCCGTTGAAACCGCTTCTCCAATCCCGTGCGGGATTGAGCCTCCATTCAACCATCTAGGTCCGCAGCTGTGCAACGCCTTGTAATGCAGACGGTCACCTCTTATCTTTTGGCAATCACCAACATAATCCCATACCGCGCGGCTTGCGTTCTGATGACGTCGACAATCCGCGTGTCAAAGGGTAGCCGACGTGTGGCCCCCTGTGCTGCTAAGGTACTCGATTGAACAAGACAAGCATTGCTGCCGCGCCTGCGGCCATGAAGGTGCGAGCGCGGTGAGGTCGTCGCTCGGCCGGACAACAACTGGAAGCCGCCCCCCTGCCTTCTCACGCGCAGGGAACTGGAGGCGATCATTGCCAAGCATCGGCTGAACATAAACCACAATGATAAGGAACAAGCAGATGCAGGTCATCGTCATAGACAGCGATCTCGAACAGGCCATCCGCGCGGTGAAAAAGAAGATCCAGTTCCTCGAGATGAAGCCCCTGGGAGCGTCGGGTTCATGAAGGAGCCCTGTCGATTACCTGATGGCAAAAGGTAGTCCGCAAGAAGATGCTGCGCGAGGGCCTCCTGCCTATCGCCATGCGACAAGCGTCTGCCCGTATGATCCCGCCGGCACACTGAGCCGGCAGCCGAAACCTTGAAAGGTCGAACAATGGAAGAATTGCACAGCATAACAATCTCGCATGAGCGGCTCGATGATTGCCGTGATGTCGTCGAGCCTGATCTGAAGGATCTTATCCGCACTACGATCGCTTCTGGCTTCTCGGCCGAGGAAGTTCTTATTGCGATCAGCGAACTGGTGGCAGAAGATTTCGCCGCAGTCGTCAAAACGCCGAGTGTCCACTGACACGCCGGCGAGGAACTGACCATGAGAATTTCGCCGCAAGGAGACTTGTTTGCTGAAGCGGAGACGCGATTGCCCGAGGGATTGCGCTATCAACCCGCCGTCGTTCCCGAGGCGGTCCAGTCGGATCTGCTTCGAGAGATAAGACAATTGCCGCTGAAACCGTTCGACTTTCATGGCTTTGAAGGCAAACGAAAGGTCATCTCCTACGGCTGGAAGTATGACTTCGACAGGGAGCGGGTGAGGCGCATTGACGACGTCCCGCCGTTCCTTTTGCCCGTGCGCACCCTTGCGGCAGATTTCGCCGGTGTTGAACCCGATGGATTGCAACAGGCGCTGATCACCGAATATGCGCCGGGCGCGCCGATCGGCTGGCATAAGGACAAAAAAGTGTTCGGCAGGGTCATCGGTGTTTCATTGCTATCGCCATGTACTTTCAGGTTGAGGCGTCGCGCCGGCCCGAACTGGGAGCGTGTCTCGGTGATTGCCGAGCCGGGCTCCGTTTACCTGCTCTCGGGTCCCGCCCGAAGCGAATGGGAGCACTCCATCCCGCCCGTCGAGCAGCTTCGCTATTCCATTACCTTCCGCGAGATCGGCTGACGGAACCGTGCAGGTTGCCTGAACGACGGCGCGATGATCTGGTTGGCCTTACGGTCTTGAACAGTCGGAGACAACTCCCAATATCAGTTCGTCAGGATCATTGGTGGCATGAAAGGAGGAAGAGATGCCGCTCAACGATGTTCCATGGACCCGGCCGGTGAGGATTCGGCTGCAATGCGGTTTGGAGCGGACCTTCACAGGCGCTTACGACGCGTTGGATTTTCTCGAAAACGAATGGCCACTGCGCCACGGAGAGCGCCATGAACGCGCGCTGAAGACGTGCCGGGGTGCCCTCAACGGAACCATTCCCGCTGTGATCGCGCGCGAGGCATTCCTGGCGGCTTGTCTCGAAGCCGGCATGCCTGCCGTCATGGTCCCGTGGAAGAGAAGGCCGGCCATCCACCCGGCCCGGCCAGTACGGGCAGCCATTGTCTAGGGCGTCAGCGACGGCCTCGTCTCCGAAGAGACGAGGCCTGGTACAAGCTTCCTGTTTTGCGATGATCGGCTGGAGGAACGCCACCATGGAACTTCCAGCTGCCAACCAGCATTTCGCTGTCGGAGCTGTTTTCGGGAACAACCATGGCCAGTGATAAACTATCGACCTATCGATCGAAGCGCGATTTTCAAAGGACGGCTGAGCCCAGCGGTGAAGGGCGCATTGCGCGCAGCAATCGCCCTCGTTTCGTCATCCAGAAACACGACGCGACCCGCCTTCACTATGATCTGAGGCTCGAGTTCGATGGGGTCTTCAAGTCCTGGGCCGTCACGAAAGGCCCGTCTCTCGACCCGCACGACAAGCGATTGGCGGTCGAGGTGGAGGACCACCCACTAGATTATGGCGATTTCGAAGGGACTATCCCGAAAGGCCAGTATGGCGGCGGTACTGTGATGCTATGGGACCGTGGCTATTGGAAGCCGGAAGGAAAGAAGAGCCCGAAGCAAGCTCTGGAAAAGGGCGACTTCAAATTCACCCTTGAAGGCAAACGCCTGCATGGCGGCTTCGTGCTGGTGCGCATGGGCAACGATCGCGAACGTGGTAAGCGAACCAACTGGCTGCTGATCAAGCACCATGACGCCTTCTCGGTCGAGGAGAATGGCGCGGCGATCCTGGAGGAGAATGACACATCAGTCGCCTCCGGCCGAACAATGGAGATGATCGCCGCTGGCAAAGGGCGCAAGCCCAAACCATTCATCGTCGCGGGAGGCGACGTTCAGGCTGATGCGGTCTGGGACAGCCATCAAGGGCTGGCCGCTGACGAGCGAAAATCGGATGTGCGAGCCGGCAAGGCGTCGGTTTCGCCTGTCGACCTGCCTGATTTCGTCGCGCCACAGCTCTGTCAGACCCTGAAGCGCCCTCCCGTGGGCAAGGGCTGGATCCACGAGATCAAGTTCGACGGTTACCGGATCCAGATGCGCGTGCTGGACGGTGAGGCGACACTGAAGACCCGAAAGGGCCTCGACTGGACAGCCAAATATCGCGAAATAGGCGAGGCGGCATCTGCACTGCCCGATTCAATTATCGATGGTGAGATCTGCGCCCTCGACGAGAATGGTGCGCCCGATTTCGCGGCTCTGCAGGCGGCGCTTTCGGAAGGCAAAGCCGGGGATCTCGTCTACTTCGCATTCGATCTTCTCTACGACGGTGGTGAGGATTTGCGATCTCTGTCAGTTGCGGATCGGAAGGCGCGGTTGCAGAGCCTGCTGGCGGAGGCAGGCGACAATCCCCGCATCCGGTTTGTCGAGCATTTCGAGACTGACGGCGACGCGGTCCTCAGATCTGCCTGCAAGCTGTCGCTGGAAGGCATCATCTCAAAACAGGTGGACGCGCCGTACCAATCCGGCCGAACAGAGACCTGGGCCAAATCCAAATGTCGCGCCGGCCACGAGGTCGTGCTCGGCGCTTATGCCAAGACGAATGGCAAGTTCAGATCCTTGTTGGTCGGCGTCTACCACGGCGACCACTTCGTCTATGTCGGCCGCGTCGGTACGGGATATGGCGCGAAGAAAGTGGAAACGCTGCTTCCGAAGTTGAAGGCGCTCGAGACGACGAATTCGCCCTTTACTGGCATCGGCGCGCCGAAGAAGGGGGCGGAAGTGACTTGGCTGAAGCCCGAACTCGTGGCGGAAATCGAATTCGCAGGCTGGACCGCCGACGGCCTTATCCGCCAGGCTGCTTTTAAGGGACTGCGCGATGACAAGCCGGCCAAGGAAGTCGTGGCCGAACGGCCGGCGAATCCTTCTAAAACCGACCTGCCGGGGCCGGCGCTGGTAGCCACGGCGGCCAGGTCGACGCGACGGAAGGGTGTTAAGGCGGACGTGATGGGCGTGCTGATCCCCAACCCGGACAAGCCGCTGTGGCCGGATGCCAATGACAAGGGATCCGTCACCAAGGAAGAGTTGGCCCGCTATTACGAAGCCGTCGGCTCCTGGATGATCGAGCACATCAAAGGGCGGCCCTGCTCCATTATCCGCGCCCCCGACGGGATCGGTGGCGAGCAGTTTTTCCAGCGACATGCCATGCCTGGCACCTCGAGGCTTCTCGAACTGGTCAAGGTCTTCGGTGACAAGAAGCCATATCTGCAGATCGACCGGATCGAGGGTTTGGCTGCCGTCGCTCAGATCGGCGCTGTCGAACTGCATCCTTGGAATTGCGAGCCGCAGCAGCCAGAAGTGCCAGGGAGGCTCGTCTTTGACCTCGATCCTGGTC
>NZ_JABEPH010000256.1:0-8831 GCF_013004495.1 Rhizobium sp. SEMIA 4085 | reverse complement strand
CTCCGGCGCGCTTACGGGCGGTGTGAAGGCTGTCATGATATTCGTTCGTCTGGCGCATGAACCACTCGCCTTTAACAAACCGGTCGTCGCCGAAGAGACAGACGTCCGCACGATCGCTCATAACGACCTTGCCGCGCTCGAAGAGAGCTGCGAGGCCCATCCATGCGTCGCCTATATCTGCGACGGCGTCTATTCGATGGGTGGCAATGCGCCTATCGCCGAGCTTCTGGAACTCCAGCGGCGCTATTGACTATTCCTTTATATCGACGACGCGCATGGCGTTTCGATCTTCGGAGAGAAGGGCGCGGGTTTTGCCCGTTCGCAGATGCCAGGTGGCCTTGGCGAGCGGACAATCATTGCAGCCTCTCTCGGGAAGGGCTTCGGTGCTTCTGGCGGCATCCTGATGCTCGGCACGGCGCCCCAGGAGGAGGTCTTTCGGCGCTTCGCCATCGCCCATGCCTTTTCCGCTTCGATCAACGTTGCCGCAATCGGAGCTGCCATGGCGTCTCAGAGGCTCCATCGCACGGATGAGCTCAGGCAACGGCAGCAGAGGCTTGCGGCAAACATCGCACTCTTCGACGAACTGGTGCCAACCGCCCAATCCGGATCGACACTCCCGATCCGTACCGTTTTCATTGGCGATGAACTGGCAGCGATCAACGCCGCACGACGTGTTCTGGTCGCAGGCAGCTATGTGTCGGCCATCTTCTTTCCGACCGTTTCTTCGGGGCGGGCCGGCCTGCGCGTCTGCCCGACCGCCGATCATACCGTCGACGAGATCAGGGCTCTTGCCGTGGCAATTGACAAGGCACTGGAGCTGTAGGGAAGGAGCCGGGTCTTTCGACCCGACACATCTTTCATCGTATCCAGGCGTTCCAGCGCTCCAGCAGCAAAGCGGAATTGGTGTTGATCCATGCGGCGTCCGGGACGACGATATGATCCCGGATGTCTTCCTCGCTTGGAAGCCCTGCACGGGCCGCCGGCGACATCGCCGTGATCGCCTTGCTGCTTGGCGGCGTGCATAGGAGCTCCTCGCAGACGCGCGCCTGCGCGTCCGGACTATTTAGCCAGAAGGCGATCAGCTTCAGGGCATTTTCCTTATTCGGCGCTCCCTTGATAACGGTCAGACGATCGCCGACCAGGAAGGACGCTTGATTGGACCAGCCGATGGCGCGACCCTCCACCTTCAGCGCATTGGCTCGCGTCAGCCAGATCTGGCCGATGCTGTAGTCGCCGTTACGGAAGCCCTGCACACTTTGGTCGCCCGTCTTCCACCAGACGGAGATATCGCCGCGAATGGTTTCAAGCTTGGCGAGCGCCCGATCAATATCGAGCGGGAAGAGCCTCTCCCGCGCTACGCCGTCGGCAAGCAGGGCAGCCGCCATAACCCGCCAGGGATCGTCGAAATTCGGGAAAGCCCGCCCGCCCGGAAAGCGCTTCGTGTCCCACATGTCCGCCCATGTCGTCGGCGCTCCATCAGGGAACGCGTCCGATTTGTAGGCCATCAGAGTTGCCGTCGAAAACAGCCTGGCACCGGCACCGATGCAGGCGTCCTCGACGAGGTCCGGCCGGTCCTTGAACGCCTCGCAGAACACGGCGAGGTCTTCCGATGTCGCCTTGTGATTGTCGGAATCCGCCTGGATTTCTCCATCGGGATAAAGATCCCAGGTGACATTGCCGGTTTTGACCATGGCCGTTGCCTTGGCGCGCATCTCGGCATTGGTAGCAGCCACCGAAACGACTTTGATCCCGGTGCTCGCGGTGAATGGATCGAACCAGAACTTCCTCAACGCAGCGTCATAGGAGCCACCCGTCGTTGCCACGACAACGCGCTCCTCAGCAACCGCCGGCGAAACCACTGCGAACTGCAGGGCAGTCGTGCAGGCTGCGATAAATGTCATTGACCTCTTCATGTCTTTCCTCGCGTGATGAAAATTCGACCGCCTATTCCTCCCGGCGGCCCTTCAGGAGTTCGACCGAGCCCATCAACAAAAGCGAGATTGCGACCATGAGGGTCGAGACCGCGGCAATGACGGGTGTCAGGTTGAAATCGATATCTTCGAACATCTTCCGGCTGATCGTCTTGCCTCCCGTATCCGAGATGAAGAAGGCGACCGTGGCCTCATCGAACGAGGCGAGGAAGGCAAAGACGGCGGCCACTGCCACGGCAGGGGCGATGTTCGGCAGGACCACGCTGAAAAACGCCTGTGTTCGCGAAGCGCCGCAGCTGAGCGCTGCACGCTCGAGAGCCGGATCGAAACGTTCGAGTGCTGCGCTGACGGTAATCACCACATAGGGGATCGACAGGACGCAATGGGCAATGAGAAAGCCGGTGAAGTTGCCGGTAAGCCCGATCGGCGAGAAGACGAGATAAAGCGCGACGCCGAAGACGACATGGGGAACGATCATCGGAGCCATCGCCAGCGCCTTCAGAGCGTTCCGGCCGGGCAGGCTCCCGCGCACGATGGCAAGCGACGCCAGCGTGCCTGTCGCAGTCGCTGCGACAGCGGTCGAAAACGCAATTTTCAGACTGAAGACGGTTGCTGCCCGCCAGTCCGGATCGGCCAGATAATCGAGGTACCAACGCAGCGTCAACCCGCGGGGCGGCAACTCGATATAGGCCGTTGCGTTGAGCGACATTGGAACGATGAGAAGCGTGGGCATCAGCAGGAAGAACAGCACGACGCCGATTCCGGCACCGCCCGCGAGCCGAACGATGGTCGTGCGGAGCGGATGGCTAAAGGTTCTTGCTGCAACGGGTTGGTCAGGCGACACTGTTTATTCCTTTGCTGATCGAAAGTGCGCGGCGGAAGGCGAGGACGACGAGCAGCGTTACCAGGAGCAGGACGGTCGAAAGAGCTGCTGCAAACGGCCAGTCGAGAACGACCATCGTCTGCTGGGCGATAAGGGTCGCCATCGTCATGGCTTCCGGTCCGCCGACGAGTGCTGGCGTGATGTAAAAGCCGATCGCCAGGATGAAACACATGACGCAGCCGGCGAAGACGCCCGGCAGCGAGAGCGGCAGGACGACGCGCAGGAAGGTCGCAAGCGAACCGGCGCCGAGGCTGCGGGCCGCGAGCGCATAGTCAGGGGAGATCGAGCGCAACGCATTGGCGATGGGCAGGATCATGAACGGCATCAGCACATGCGTCATGGCCAGGATGACCGCGCCGTCGGTATAAAGCAATTTCAGCGGCGCGGCGATGAAACCGCTCTCGACCAGAAAGGCGTTGACGAGGCCGCTGCGCTGCAAGAGCACGATCCAGGCATATGAGCGCACGAGCACCGAGGTCCACAATGGAACGAGAACAGCCGCGGCAATGACGAGCGCCAGGCGACCCCGCGCTTTGGACATCGCCAGAGCGACTGGATAGCCGAACATGAGGCTGAGCAGCGTGACGATGGCGGCAGTCGAGATCGTGCGCGACAAGACTCCGAGATAAAGCGATGTCGTAAAGATGCGCCGGTATTGCTCGAGATCCGCTGCAGCGTCGCCGAAGCTCATGATCACGAGTCGCGCAATCGGATAGAGGAAGCCGATCGAAAACAGGACGATCAACGGCATCAGGAGAACGAGTGTCAATGTTGCTCCGTAGCGCCCAGCCGGTGTCGCTGCTCCAAGGCGCAGCGCCGGTCCGATGAGGCGTCCAGGAGTTGGTGCGGCCGACATGTCCATACTCACGACCCTTGCCTTTCGAACACATGCAGGCTGTCTTCGTGTGCCACGATGTCGACACGCGCGCCGGCATCGAGACCGGCCGGTTTGGTATCGACGGATGTCTGGATCTGGATAAGCGGACGGCCATCGGTTTCGGCGCGCACCAGATGAAGCTCGCAGGCTCCGGTGAACACACTCGCTTCAAGCGTTCCGGGAATGACGTTCCTTCCGCCCTTGCCGCGTGCCGTCAGGCATAGCTTTTCCGGGCGCATGGCAAGTTTAAGCCGCGCGCCTGGACGGATGGTGCCGTTGACGCTGCTTGCCTGCAGCACGACGGTCTCCCCAAGCCTCACCGCATGAAAACCCTCATGAAGGCCAAGATAGATTCCCTCGGCAAAGCTCATTCGCCCGATGAAATCGGCAACGAATGCGGTTTGCGGCTGCCGGTAAAGCGATGCAGGGCTTCCCACTTGGGCGATCTCGCCGGCCGCCATGACGGCGACCCGATCCGACATGGTGAGCGCTTCCTCCTGATCGTGCGTGACATAGATCACCGTTGCACCAAGGCGTTGCTGAAGCTGCTTGATCTCCAACTGCATGGTCTCCCGCAGCTTCTTGTCGAGCGCGCCGAGCGGCTCGTCCATGAGGAGCACCGGAGGCTCGAAGACAATGGCACGGGCAACTGCGACGCGCTGCTGCTGGCCGCCCGACAGTTGATGGGGATAGCGGCGAGCGAGGTCATCGAGCTGCACGAGTTCGAGCGTCTCGGCCACCTTGCGTTCCCGTTCGTTTCGCGGCAGGCGGCGCATCTTCAGGGGAAAGGCGATGTTTTCGGCAACCGTCATGTGCGGAAACAGCGCATAGCGCTGGAACACCATGCCGATGTCGCGCCGATTAGGCGGGAGCTGCGTGACGTCCCGCCCGCCGATGACGATGCGCCCGGCGCTTGGCGTCTCAAAGCCGGCAATCATGGTCAGAAGCGTCGTCTTTCCCGAGCCCGATGGCCCGAGGATCGAAACGAATTCGCCAGCTTCGACCTCAAGCGTCACGCTTCGGACCGCGGTATGGGCGCCATACTGCTTGCATGCGCCGTCGATGAATATGGGGGCACCGATCAAGTTTACTCCCTCCTACAGAATTTGAGCCGTCCTTACGGTTTGAAGACATAGCTTTGCCGCTCCGGCGGCGGGTTCCCACGCCGCAATCTCCGCCCAGCGTTGCTAATATTCACAATCTCGTTATGCTGTTACATTAAACCGTAATATTCCTGTTACATGTGTTTTGTTGCAACAAAAACGCGGCATGTCAATGCCAGGGGGAGAAAATATGGACGACAGTACAACTGCGGGTGCGTCTGGTGCGGAAGGCCACCAGGGGCGCCTTAGCGATTATGTCTATGAATCACTCAAGGACCAGCTCACCCGCGGCGCTTACAGCCCCGGCAAGAAGCTGCCGATCCGCACTGTCGCCGAGACCTTGGGCGTCGGTTCTACTCCGGCGCGCGAGGCGATCAATCGACTCGTCTTCGAGGGCGCCTTGGTGATGTCGGGTCCGAAGACAGTCATCGTTCCCTACCTCGATCTTGCGGGGCTTTATGAGGTGACGCAGATGCGGCTTGCCCTCGAAGGGCTTGCGGCCGAAAAAGGTGCTGCCAACGCAACCGACGAAACCGTCGAAACTCTTTTGAAATTACAGGAGAAAATCAGTCTGTCCCTCGACGAGAAGCGATACCGGGATGCGCTACACGTCAATAAAGAGTTTCATTTTACCATCTACCGTCTTTGTGGCATGCCGCATCTTCTTTCGACGATCGAAGCTTTATGGCTGCGTGTCGGATCATCCTTCCACGACCTCTATCCGGAATTTGCCGAGCAGCGCTACGGCGTCCACAACCACATGGTCGCCATCGAGGCGCTGGCCGAGGGTGAGGCGTCTTTCGTGCGAGCGGCGATGGAAAATGACATTCGCGACGGCTACAGGCGCCTCAAGAAGGCGGCCCAGTCGCGCACTGGTCATCGCGCAGCGCCCTTCGGTTGATCTTTTTTGTTGCAACTTCTTCGCCATTGTGATTTTTGTTGTAACATAATTGCAATGTTCGGACGCACGGTGCGTCCCGGAGGAAGAAGATGCTTCATACACGTGACATTTCCGGGGACCGGCCGCTGTCGCGCGCCCGGTCCCATCATTTTTTCAACAGAGGGCGGAAAATCTTTCCCTCGGGCGTGACGCGGGTGACCGTCGAGCGTCAACCGGTACCGGTCTACATTGCCCGCGGCGAAGGGGCTTATGTGCTCGACGTCGACGGCAACCGGTTCCTGGATCTCAACAACAATTTCACGACGCTGATCCACGGCCACGGTTTCCTGCCGGTCGCCGACGCCGTTGCCGACCTCCTTCACCGCGGAACCTGCTTTTCCAATCCGACGGAACACGAAATCGACCTTGCCGAACTCCTCGCCGAGCGCATTCCGGCGATCGAACACGTTCGCTTCGTCAACAGCGGGACCGAAGCCGTGATGTTTGCGATCAAGGCGGCGCGTGCCTTTACGGGCCGGACCGGCATCGTCCGCGTCGAGGGCGCCTATCATGGCGCCTATGACTGGGCCGAGGCCGGTCAGGCGAGTTCACCGACACGTTGGGGGGACGGGTCGAGACCCAATGCGATTCCCGCCTATCGCGGGACGCCCCCGTCGGTCGCCGACGACGTTGCCGTCATTCGCTTCAATGATGTCGAGGGCATCGAACGCAGAATGGCGGACGTAGGTGCCAGAACGGCCTGCGTCCTGATCGATCCGATGCCGAGCCGCGCGGGGCTGATCGAGCCGAAGGCGGATTTCCTGCAGGCGTTGCAGGCTGCCGCGCACAAGCACGGCGTTCTCCTCGTCGCCGATGAAGTGCTCAATCTGCGGCAATCCTATCGCGGCGCCTCGGCCCGCTATGGCCTCGAACCGGATCTGATTGCCTGCGGCAAGATCATCGGCGGCGGCTTTCCAGTAGGCGCTGTCGGTGGACGGGCAAACGTCATGAGCGTTTTCGCCAACGACAAGGGAAAGCCGCTCCTGCCGCAGGGCGGAACATTTTCGGCAAACCCCGTGTCGATGGTGGCCGGCCGTGTCGCGATGGAGGCGATGACCGAGGAGGCCTTCCATGGCCTGGAGCGCCTTGGGGACAACGTCCGGTCCGGATTGCAGAACGCAATCGATCGCACCGGCGCGCCCTTCAGCGTCAGCGGTGCCGCCTCGCTGTTTCGCATCCATCCGAAGAAGCAGGCACCCAGCGACTATCGAAGCGGCTATCCGACACAGGCCGAAAACGACATCAACACCGCGCTTTCCGATTATTTCCTTCATCGCGGCATCCTGCTGCCGAACGGCGCCGCCGCCTGCCTGTCGACCGCAATGACGGCCTACGACGCCGATGCGGTCGTCACGACCTTCTCCGACTTCCTCTCGACCCCTGCCGCTCAAGAATTCGAGGCCTCCCGATGACGCATTCCCCTGACATGTTGACAGTCGCAGAGCGTATTGCGCTCAGCTTGAAGCGGCACGACGTTTCAATGATCTTTGCGCAAAGCCTTCCATCCGCCGTCATTCTCGCAGCCGAAGCGATCGGCATACGGCAGGTTGCCTACCGGCAGGAAAACATGGGCGGCACGATGGCCGATGGCTATGCGCGGCGATCGGGAAAGGTCGGGGTCGTCGCCGCCCAGAACGGTCCGGCGGCGACACTTCTCGTTCCGCCGCTCGCCGAAGCCCTGAAGGCCTCCGTGCCGATCGTCGCCCTCGTTCAGGACGTCGAACGGGATCAGGCCGATCGAAACGCCTTCCAGGAACTCGACCATCTGGCGCTCTTCCAGTCCTGCACAAAATGGGTGAGAAAGGTGACCGTTCCCGAACGCATCGACGACTATGTCGACGCCGCGTTCACCGCCGCGGTATCGGGACGGCCGGGACCTGTCGCCCTGCTGCTTCCCGCCGACCTCCTGCGCGCCGAGATCGAGGCGCCGGTGCTGTGCCGGTCGGTGAGCTTGGGACGATGGCCGCTTGACCGCAACCGTCCGGCAGACGCAGATATCGCGCGGGCTGCGGCATTAATCGCCGCGGCACGGGCGCCCGTTGTCATCGCCGGCGGCGGCGTGCATGCAAGCTGCGCCGCTCAGTCTCTTGCAAAGCTCCAGGAGGAAGCATGCCTTCCCGTTCTGACGACTAATATGGGCAAGGGTGCCGTGGACGAACATCATCCACTATCGGCTGGTGTCCTGGGCGCGTTGGTCGGTCCGAAATCGCTCGGCCGCCATACGCTTGCCCTTGTCCAGGAGGCGGATATTGTTCTCCTCATCGGGACGAGAACCAATCAGAACGGCACCGACAGTTGGCGTCAGATTAACCCAGCCTCGGCCGTCATCCATATCGACGTCGACCCTTCGGAAATCGGACGCACCTATGAAGCCGTCAGGCTGGCAGGTGATGCGGCCGAGACCATTGACGCGTTACGGGCAGCCCTTGCGACGCGCGATCTGTCGAAACGTCACGCCGCGCGTGCGGACCTGGTTGAACGCATCGCCAGCTGCTGGGCCATGTTTGACGCCGAACGGCAAGGCGTCAGTCATTCAGGTGCAACTCCGATCCGGCCGGAACGGATCATGCGCGAGCTGCAATCGCAATTGACAGCAGATACGACGGTCGTCGCAGACGCGAGCTACTCCTCAATGTGGGTTG
Organism: Rhizobium sp. SEMIA 4085; assembly: GCF_013004495.1. Taxonomy (NCBI): domain Bacteria; kingdom Pseudomonadati; phylum Pseudomonadota; class Alphaproteobacteria; order Hyphomicrobiales; family Rhizobiaceae; genus Rhizobium; species Rhizobium sp. SEMIA 4085. The sequence continues at coordinate 455 of NZ_JABEPH010000256.1, read as the reverse complement.
CAGGACAGCTCCGATCGCTTTCAGCCGGGATGCGGTTTTTGACGCCGCGCGGTCTTGCGGGTCTCGGTTGGGGGTTGCCGCTTGCGCTGGGCGCAAAACTTGCCGATCCGGACAAGCCCGTTGTCGTCCTCGTCGGCGACGGCGGTTTTGCCCACAGCTGGGCGGAGCTCGAGACAATGGTCCGAAGCAACATCCCCGTGCTGATCATCGTTCTCAACAACGGTATCCTCGGGTTTCAGCGCGACGCAGAGACCGTAAAATTCGGACGCTTCACCAGCGCCTGCCATTTTGTCGATGTCGATAACAGCCAAATCGCTGCAGCGTGCGGATGCCCGGCTGTCCGTGTCAGCGTCGCCGACCGGCTTGCCGACCATATCCGCACGGGGCTCACCGGCAACACAACTCTGACGCAGGAGGGCTTGCAGGACCCCGAGGCCCAGCCGCCTCTGTGCCTT
>NZ_JABEPH010000255.1:0-8855 GCF_013004495.1 Rhizobium sp. SEMIA 4085 | reverse complement strand
CGCTCGTCGGCAGCGTCCGAGGTGTATAAGAGACAGCAGCCTGCCCGTCGGACGCTTCCGGGGTGAAACCGAGCGGGATCTCGTCGCCGTTCTCCGTGACGAAGATTGCACCATCGGCCTTGTACCGGCCTTTGAGGAGATTCATCGACGGCGAGCCGATGAAGGTTGCCACGAACGTGTTGTTGGGACGGTCGTAAAGTTCCAGAGGCGTGCCGATCTGTTCGACCTTGCCGCCCTGCATCACCACGATCTTGTCGGCCATGGTCATCGCTTCGACCTGGTCATGAGTGACATAGATGGTCGTGGTTTTCAGCCGCTGGTGCAGTTCCTTGATCTCCTTGCGCATCTGCACGCGCAGCTTGGCATCCAGGTTCGACAAAGGCTCGTCGAACAGGAATACTTGCGGCGACCTGACGATGGCTCGACCCATCGCCACACGCTGCCGCTGGCCACCCGAAAGCTGGCGCGGATAACGGTCCAAGTAGGGCACGAGATCGAGCGTTTCGGCCGCCGCCTGCAGGCGCTGTTTGATGACGTCCGCTGGTTGCTTCTGTAGGCGCAGCGCAAAGACCATGTTTTCGGCAACGGTTTTGTGCGGATAGAGCGCATAGCTCTGGAAGACCATCGCAATATCGCGGTCCTTGGGCGGCAGATTGTTGACGACCTTTCCGCCGATTGAGATGGCGCCGCCCGTGATGCTCTCGAGCCCTGCCACCATCCGCAACAAAGTCGACTTCCCGCAACCGGACGGGCCGACGAGCACTACAAACTCGCCGTCGCGGATTTCTATATCTACATTGTGCAGGACATTTACGGCGCCGTAGGCTTTCTTCGCCCCTGAAATATTGACCTCAGCCATCTCGCTCCCACTTGCTTTCCGGCGATCTCCCTTTTGCGGAGAGTCCGGGGCTTATGCATATCTTGCCGTGGAATTTCGAGCATCCGGCCGGGGTGAAATCGGCCCCTCCTGCCTCTGCTCAAAAGCACCCGACAATCTCCTCCATGAAACGTTTCATTTTTCATTGACTTTTTCCGCTTGCCGTCTAATGCTCGATGGCGAGACCGGGAGGAGCGGTTTCAAGCAAGATATGAAACGTTTCATTTTCTTGTTTACCAGATAGTTCTGCACGAGGCCAGTCTTAAGTTGGGACTGGGAGCCAGTCCGGCAACACTGGCTGGCGGCAGCACAACGAAACGTCGAGGAGGAAGACATGAAGGTCGAAATATACGATGCATTAATGCGCCGTCAGGCAAGTCGCCGCGACGTTTTGCGCGGAACGGCAAGTGCCGCGGCTCTGCTCGGCCTGTCGGGCGCGATGGGCGGGATTGCCGGCACGGCTTTTGCCGCCGATGATTTGCGCGCCCAGATCCTGCAAATTCCGGGTGTCGGCAAAGGTTCGCCAACGGACGCAGACTGGCAGAAGGTGGGCGAGCTCTGCCTCGGTCCGACCAAGGCGAATGTCAAGCAGGGCGAGTTCGCCGGTGTCGAGCTGACCTTCATGGGGCTCAACAATCAGAATCTCCACAACTTCCTTTTCCGCGGTTTCCTGAAGCCGTGGGAAGCCTATACGGGAGCCAAGATCAACTGGATCGACCTTGCCCAGGCCGACTACAACGCCCGCCTTCAACAGTCGATTGCAACCGGAACGGTCGACTTCGACATCCTTGAAATGGGCGCACCCTTCGAAGGCGACACCGCCGGGCGCGGGCTTCTGGACGAGATGCCCGACTGGGTTGGAAAGCAGATCGAGGCCGACGACTTGGTGAGTTACCTGAAGCCGCCTGTCGGCACCTGGGACGGCAAGACCTATCGCGTGACGATCGACGGCGACTGCCACACCTTCGCCTATCGCAAGGATTACTTCGGCGAAGGATCGATCAGTGGCATGGCCGAGCCGCCGAAGACCTGGCAGGAAGTTAACGAAGCTTCCAAGGCGCTGATCGGCAAGACCGATCCGCTGACCGGCCAGCCAGCCTACGGTTATCTCGACCCGCTCAAGGGTTGGGGCGGTTTCGGCTTCTATTTCATCGAGAACCGCGCGACGGCCTATGCCAAATATCCGGGCGACCCGGCTTGGCTGTTCGATCCTGAAAACATGAAGCCACTTGTCAATAACCCCGCCTGGGTTCAGGCGATCCAGGACGTCTTGGATCTGATCGCGGCCAAGGCCTATCCGGCCGACCAGATCAATGCCGATCCTGGCACCACAGCCTTCTCGCAGTTCCTGGCAGGCACCGGCGCAATGCTCATGTGGTGGGGCGATGTCGGCTCCGGCGCGCGCACCTCGGACACCTCAGTTGTGGGCGACGTGGTCGGCTTCGGCATCAATCGCGGCTCCAACCGCGTCTTCAACCGCAAGACCGGGCAATGGGAAGACAAGTACAACGAAGCGCCGAACATGGCCTATCTCGGCTGGGGCATCTACGTCACCAAGCAGGTCTCAAGCGACGAGAAGAAGCGCAAGGCCGCTTGGTCTGCTGCTGCCCATCTCGGCGGCAAGGATCTGTCCCTGTGGACGTCGGCCTATCCCTCCGGCTTCCAGCCCTACCGTCAGTCCAACTTCAACTATGACGAATGGGAAAAGGCAGGTTACGACCGCGCCTATATCGAGGACTATCTGGGTTCGAACGCCGACAGCTACAACCACCCGAACGCGGCCATCGAACCGCGCATCCCCGGCATCTTCCAATATTACTCTGTCGCCGAGGACGAACTGGCGAAGGGTTTTGCCGGACAGTACAAGTCGGCACAGGAAACCGCGGATGCGATTGCAGGCGCCTGGGAGAAGATCACCGACCAGATCGGCCGCGATAGCCAGCTGAAACTCTATCGGGCGAGCCTCGGGCTCTGACCGGTTGACTAAACGCGCTGGCGGATCGGAAGCGATTTCGCCAGCGCCCATTCTGTCCGGACGAGGAATATCATGTCGACAGTCGAAGGCGACCTGCTCCACACGGTCGAAGCCGGCTACATTTCCGCGAGCCGTCGTTTCTGGGGCCGCGCGGCTCTGTGGCTGAGCGCTATATGGTTCGTAGTATCGTTTGTATTACAGGGTGCTCATGAGCTGGGCTGGATCGATTGGGGATTCGCGAACTGGCGCCCGGTTCTCTACGCCTATTTTCTCTGGGCCGCGGCCCTCTGCGTCACGCGCGTCGTCATTTACGGCGAGGCAGGCAAGAAGGTGCTTTTTGTTCTGCCGGCAGCGCTTTTCGTTGTGTCGATGGTGGTATTCCCGCTGATCTTTGCGCTCTGGATCGGCTTTTCTGATTGGAACCTCGCCTCTTCAACCGGGCGCCGCTTCAACGGGCTCGACAATGTGCGCCGGATGATCGCGGATCCGTTCTATACCAATGCCTTACTCAATATGATTCTTTATTGTCTGGCGATTGCGGTCGAATATGCAATCGCGTTCGGCCTGGCCTTGCTTCTCAACCAGGAAATCATCGCACGCAAGTTCTGGCGCGTGACCTTCCTGGTGCCCTTGATGCTGTCGCCGGTCGCGGTGAGTTGGATGGTCGGCAAGTCGATGATGGAGACCCGTTTCGGCCCGGTCGCGCGGCTTGCCCGCTGGCTCGGCTTTGAAAATCCATCCTTCTTCGGCGACCCGCTGACAGCGCGGCTTTCGATCATGATCATGGACGCCTGGACCTTCATTCCCTTCATGATGATCATGCTGCTCGCCGGATTGCAGGCCTTGTCGCGGGAGGTGCTGGAGGCGGCCGAAGTCGATGGTGCCACCAAGTGGCAACGCTTTTGGAAGGTCATTTTCCCGCTCATGCTGCCTGTTTCGGTAACGGCGGTGATGATCCGCATCATCTTCAAGCTCAAGCTCGCCGACATCATCATCACGGTGACATCAGGAGGTCCTGGCGGGGCGACCGATTCCGTCACCAGTTTCATCTATCGCGAATACCGCGACCGTTCGAATGTCGGATATGGCACCCTTCTCGCACTCGTCTATCTGGTGATCATCGTCTTCGGTATGACGGTGCTGATGAAGTTTTCCGACCGCATCGTGAAGCGCATGACAGGAAGGCTCTGATGGTCCGGATCGATTTCGAAAAATATGCGCGCGGGCAGCGAATTCGCTGGTGGGCCATGCGTTTGGCCGTCTACGGCCTGCTCGTCATATGGGCATTTGTATGCGTCTTCCCGCTGTTCTGGACGGTCTCGACTTCGTTCAAGACGGCCGCCGATGTCATGCGGGGCAATCTGATCCCCTGGTTCAACTTTTCGCCCAGCTGGCTGGGCTGGCGCTCGCTCGGGCTTTCCCCGGATACGATCTTCCAGATATCGACGGTGCGCGACGAGTTCATGCGCAGGCTCTGGAACAGCGTCATCATCTCGGTCACGGCGTCCGCCCTTGCAGTCGTGCTCGGATCGCTCGCGGCCTATGGCCTCAGCCGCTTTTCCTATAAGTTCGGGCATATGCGCAACTCCGACATTTCCTTCTTCTTCTTGTCGCAGCTCATTATGCCGCCCGTCGTCCTCGCCCTGCCGTTCCTGGTTCTCTACAAGGAGTTGGCGCTGCTGGACACTTATGTGGGCATGATCGCCGTCTACACGCTGATGGTCCTGCCGATCGTCGTCTGGATCATGCGCGACCAGTTCGCTACGGTGCCAGTAGAGCTCGAGGAGGCCGCGCTCGTCGATGGGCTGTCGGTCTGGGGCGCATTTGCCCGCATCATCGTGCCGCTCGTTCTGCCGGGCATGGTTGCCGCCTTCCTCCTGGCGCTGATCCTGTGCTGGAACGAATATTTCTTCGCCGCGCTGCTGACCTCCACCAATACCAACACCCTGCCGGTGATGATTGCCAGCCAGACGGGCAGCCAGGGCATCAACTGGTGGTCGATGGCCGCCCTTTCCACCGCCGGTATCCTTCCGCTGGTCATCGTTGGCGTCGTGCTGGAAAAGCACATCATCGCCGGGATGACCGCAGGAGCAGTCAAGTAGCGGCGGGGCGTTCGAAAATGTCAAAGATGCCCACAGTCAAGGATGTCGCCGAATATGCAGGCGTATCCGTGGGCACCGTTTCGCGCGTGCTGTCAGGCGAAACCGCCGTCAAACCTATGCTGCGCGAAAAGGTCAACGGTGCGATTTCTGCGCTCGGTTACCGTCCGAACGTGACCGCGAGAGCGCTGCGCACCAGCAGAACCGACGTCATCGGCCTCGTCGTTCCCGACATCACCAATCCTTTCTTCGCGCAGCTTGCCGCAAGCGTCGAGCGTGCGGCGCTCGAATGCGGGCATAGCCTCATGCTGGCGAGCTCGCATAATGATCGCGCCGCAGAGCAGAGCCACGTCTCTGCGTTTCTTGACCGGTCGGTGCGCGGCATCATCGTGGTGGCTTCGAGCGATGGTTCGGGGCTCCACCTCGAGGCAGCGGTTCCGATCATATCGCTGGACCGGCGCTTCGGCACCTTTCCCCTGGTGTCGACCAACCATGCGCAAGCGGCCGCGCTGATTGCGGACCATCTCTATGGGCTGGGGCACCGCCACATCGCCTATATCGCCGGGCCGCTCGACACCGAGGCCGGGCGCATGCGCCAGGAGGGCTTCGTCAGCCAAATCGACCGGTTCGGCAGGACCGGCGAACGCGTTGAACTCGAAATTGCCTACGGCAGATTCGACTACGAGTCCGGTGAAAGAATTGCCCGAGACCTGCTTTCGCGTCCGCCGCAGGACCGGCCAACGGCGGTTGCAGCTGCCAGCGACCAGCAGGCCATCGGCGCGCTGCGCGCTGCCCGCGACCTCAAGATCGACGTGCCGCGCAAGCTGTCAGTGACGGGTTTCGACGACATTTCGCTCGCCAATCTCGTCGTGCCGCGGCTGACGACCATACGCCAGCCGGCCGACACGCTGGCACGGCGCGCCGTCGGCCTTCTCCTTGAGGAACCACCGGGCAGGGAAGACGAGATGGTTGACGGGTCGCTGATCGTGCGTGGTTCAAGCGGCCCGCCCGCGCAACCTAAGGCGGATATCGCTGGGCATAGAAATTGAAGCAAGGCCGGCACTGCGGCCATTAGAAAGGGATGGAAGGATCAATGCTCAAGGGAATCAGGGCCGAACTCAACGGCGACATTCTTCAAGCACTTTGCAACATGGGACACGGCGACTATCTCGTCATTTCCGACATGAACTTTCCGTCGGATTCGATAGCCCGCCAGACGCGTCTGGGTAAGCTTTTGACTATGGAAAACATCCCCGCGCCGCAGGCGATAGACGCGGTCCTTTCCGTCTTCCCGCTGGACACACCGATCCAGCCTTCGGCGGGCCGCATGGAAGTGATCGGCAAGCCCGATGAAATTCCGCCGATTCAACAGGAAGTCCAGGCCATTGTCGACCGCGCCGAAGGCAAGCCATCGCCGATGTATCCCGTCGAACGCATGGCGTTCTATGACATCGCCAGCAAGGCCTATTGTGTGATCGCAACCGGGGAACTGCGCTTCTACGGATGTTTCCTTCTGACCAAGGGTGTCATTGCGGCGGCGGAGGCCGTCAGATGAGCGAAAAAAGCGGGATCGTCATTCTGGGCATTTTTGCCGCCGACACTGCCTACAAGGCCAAGCGCCTGCCCCATATTGCCGAGACGCTGATGGGGTCGGGCTTTACGCTCGGGCCGGGAGGCAAGGGCTCCAACCAGGCAATTGCCGCGGCAAAAGCCGGCGGTAAAGTGACCTTTATCTCCCGGGTCGGCAACGACCCGTTCGGCGAGATGGCGCTTGCGGCCTATGCGGCGGCGGGCGTGAAAGCCAATGTGATGAAGATGGAAGGCGTATCCACAGGCGCGGCCTTCATCTTCGTCGACGAAGTAAGTGGCGACAATGCCATCATCGTCGCACCGGGTGCGGCAGGCCTTATCGGCATCGACGATGTCGACGCGAACCGGACGGAGATCGAAAACGCTGCCATCTTCATGACCCAACTCGAACAACCCCTCGAAGCGGCCATACATGGCCTGTCGATGGCGAAAACGGCAGGCGCGACGACGATCTTCAACCCCGCACCTGCCCGCGCCATCCCGGACAGCATCTACGGCTTGTGCGATTTCATCGTCCCGAATGAAGTTGAAGCAGCGGAAATGGTGGGCCACCCGATCGAAACTGATGAACAGGCACGTGCGGCGGCCTCCACCTTGCTTGATCGGGGGGCGCGAGCGGTGATCATCACGCTCGGCGCACGCGGCGCGTTTTATCACAGCACCGGGCAGAGCGAATTCGTACCGGCGTTCTCAGCAGGCAATGTCATCGACACAACCGGAGCCGGGGATGCCTTCCTTGGTGCCTTCGCGACGGCGATTTCCGAAGGATGTGCGCCGGTCGAGGCTGTCCGCTTCGGTTGCGCGACTGCGGCAATCGCCGTAACACGGCCGGGCACGGCCCCCGCCATGCCCTCGCGCGCCGACATCAACGCCTTGTTGCGCTCATCATGATTGAAGAGCGCAACCGAAATCTAGATCAACCGGACGTTGGACGCGTGTGCGGCTCGTTAGGCAACTCTCCCAGGCGAGCGCGACACGGAAACTCTTAGCCGGGAAGAGTGCCGTCGGCTCACGCCACGTTTGGCCCGAACAGGTCGGCGCTCACCTCGCCCCAAGAAAGCCGCTCGAACAGCTTTTGGAGCGCGCGTTTGTCACCGCAAGTTTCGGTCGCTTTGCCCATCGAACAAGACGCTTGCGTTCCTCCAGGAGAACTTGGCCTTAGACTAGCCGTCGTCGTCAAGATGGCGAAACACCCGGACCCAAAAGGCGAAGTCGCCTCTCCGCCCATCACTGCGCGCGTGAATGGCGCACCAGGCGACAGCCGTTTTTGCGCAGGCGCCGTAGAGCGAGGAGGCGGCGGCCGCCGCGGTTTCGGTTGTAGTGCCAGCGCGCAGCGCCGCTTCAAAACAATGTTGTTGCTTCAGACCTTTGTCACGCATCCACTCGTCCCGTCACCGTCCGGCGCGGGTTGATCGAAAGACGATTGCCGGACGTCAATCCCTACGGGCCACGATCACGTGCCGTCCTTGGCAATCAGCCACGAGTGCTAGCGTTCAATCAATGCTGGTCACATTATGTTGCAACAAAAGTAGAAGGTCAAGCCTTCATGAATCACGTAAAACGTGTTTAATAAGCGAAGTTCTCGTCTATACGCCTACTGGAGGTGGTTTTGCCGCTATCTGCCTTGTATGATGTAACATCAAAAATGGTCCTTCATCGCAGGACGCCCGCGAGGTACCAAATGACACCCCGTATCGCAATCCTATCGACGGATGCGGACTACTACCTGATGCTGTCCCACGTTCTCTTGGCCGCAGGCTATTCCACGGTTCTGGCCGATGGATCCGAGGCAGCACTGGCCTTGATCGCCGAGAAAAAGATCGAAGTGCTGCTGATCGACTGCCAGCCGGCGTCCTCAATCCTTTCAGATCTTTCCGATCGGCTGAAGGCATCAGGCCGTTCCACAGACGTGCTGGTCGTCGCGCTCGTTGCCGAAGGAGTTCCCTATATCGACATTCTCAAGGCCGAGATCGATGAGAGTTTCATTCGCCCGATGAAGCCAGAATGGCTGCTGTCTTACCTTCATGGCCGCCTTAAAGCAGGCCCCCATGACGTTGCCGGTCCCCCCGCCATTTCCGGTCCCGACGATCTTCGGCTCGATACCGCTGCAAGGCGGGCGCTGGCAAACGACAAGCCGGTAGGCCTAAGCCCGATCGAATTTCGAATACTCAGCACTTTGATGAGCACACCCGGGCGGGTGTTTGGCCGGCCCGAACTGATCGAGGCAGTCTGGCCAAAGGCGAATTTCGTAGACCCGCGAACCGTCGACGTGCATGTGGCGCGATTGCGCCGCTCCTTGCACGACGCGCTCGGG
>NZ_JABEPH010000022.1:0-29135 GCF_013004495.1 Rhizobium sp. SEMIA 4085 | reverse complement strand
GCCTGCCGCCAGCGTTCGTTCTGAGCCAGGATCAAACTCTCATGTTGAGAATTCAATCATTGGCTTACGTCACGTTCTGAATCGACGAGAACTTCACACCTGTTTTCTAAACGCCAAACCCGAAAGCCCAACGTCAAAAACCAGTGTAACTTCTCTTGATAAACGTGACCGCCAAAGTCTCTTTCCAAAAATCGGTATCGCTACCGATCCTCGCAAGCTCCGCCGCCCACGTTTCTCTTTCTTCTCATCTTCAATTGTCAAATAACAGACCAGACATATCCAGTCACAAGGCCCAAGCCGAAACCCGAAAGTCCCAGCCCCAATCAGCAATCCAGCCAATCCGGAAACCCAAGAGCGAAGGACATCGTCGCCAGCAGCGCCGCCGCCCTCGTTCAGTGACGCGGCTTATACGGCTAACCCTCAGACATAGTCAACAGGCCTTTTTGGAAAAAAATGAAAATTCTCTCATTCCGTTGATTTCAAAGTGAAATTCGCCTTGATGGCCCTTACGGTGGCTTCGAAGGCTCTGTTTGTACGCCCGCAGGTGGCCATTCCGGTTGAACGCCGGTAAAAATCGCCTTCGGCCATGGTTCCGCCCTCACAAGATCACAATCGGGTGGTCTCAGAAGGACGCACGATCCACGCAGGCATGGGCGCCTAGATTGCGCCCTGCGGCGTGATTTGACTTCCATGCCCGAAATATGCACATCTTTCGGCCCAGCCAGAGCAGCCCGAGTAAGCCCATGAAAGGACGCGGATAAACCTGCCATGATGACGGAGAAGATGATGATCCGCTCGTTGGGTAACGAGCCTCCGCTTCTCGCCGATGGCAGGCGCGCACCCGACAAGCGTGAGGTTTCTTTACGCTGGCTCTCGGGCACGTTCCTCACTGGCATCACATCGAGCGTGCTGATGGGCGTCGCGCTCTTTGCCGCCCTTGATGGCCGGCAGCAGCTGGCGATCCCCGCCGAGGCCTTTGCCAGCATCAATACCCATGAAGATAGCGCCGTTACCCGTGGTGGACGGCTGATCGCCCCCGCGATCGCCGCCAGGCCTTCGGACCGGGCGATCATGGAAGTATCGACGGTTGTCCATGACGGTGACAAAGAAATCGTCCGCCGCCAGCCCTTCTCGCATGTAAAGATGCGGCTCGCCGCCAATCATGTGGCGACCGAGGATTATCCGGATTTCGACGCGCTTGCGATCTTCGCAGCCGATGAGGCGCAGCCCGCGCCGGCCGCGCGCACCGGCGCGATTTACGGCTCGGACGTTGAATCCGAGGTCAGCCTCAAGACCGTTCCTTTCCCAACCGGCAAGAGCGACCTTCAGGCGGCGCCCGGCATGACGCTGGATGAAGTGGAGGAGAATGTCCGCTCGAACGGCTCGGCACTGACTGACGGAGCCACTCAAGTCGCTGCGCTCTACTATGTCGCTCCTCAGCGCTTTTCGAACGAGGACAACGATGTCGATCTGACATCAGGCCTGTCGGCCCGCGTTCTCGAGCAGAACATGACGGTGTCTGCACCGGAATCGATCACGCCGCAGACCGAGGAATTTGCCGACGACATCGTGCCGGCCCGCCAGGACGTCACCATCGTCAAGGCGCTGATGGATTCGGGCTATCCCGAGCCGCAGGCAAAGATGCTCTCTGCCAACCTCGCGCCGCCACTCGGCAGCGACGAACTTGCCAAGGGCGACGTCCTGCGTGTCGGCATCATCCAGAAGGGCGAACAGGCCAAACTCATCCGCGCGAGCGTCTATCGTGGCACGCGTCATCTCGTCACGATCGCTCTCGACGACAAGAGCCGCTTCGTTGAGGCAAGTGAACCACCTAGGCTTGACGCGATCGCGACTGCCTTCGACGACAATTCGCTGTCGGTTCCCGCTGGCCAGAACCTGCCGCGCGTTTATGACGGCATTTATCGCGCCGCTCTTTCCTACGGCATGACCAAGGATATGACGGCGCTGATCATCAAGCTGCTTGCGGCAAATGTTGACTTCCAGGCGCAATTGAGGCCGACCGATTTCCTCGAGGCTTTTTTCTCTGTCGCCGATTCGAGCGGCCGCGGGACGCCGAATTCCGAACTGCTTTACGTCAATGCCCGTTTTGGCGATACGGTGACACGCTTCTACCGCTTCCAGGATGCGGACGGAAACGTCGATTACTTTGATCAGGACGGCAAGAGCATCCGTCAGTTCTTGCTGCGCAACCCGGTGCCGAACGGCATTTTCAAGTCCGGTTTCGGCATGCGACGCCACCCGATCCTGGGGTTTGCCCGCATGCATACGGGCGTCGACTGGGCCGCTCCCCGCGGCACGCCGATTATCGCGACCGGCAATGGCACGGTCGAGAAGGCCGGCTGGGATTCCGGCGGCTATGGCAATCAGACGATCGTCCGTCATGCCAATGGATACGAGTCCTCCTACAACCACCAGAGCGCCATTGCCAAAGGCATCGTGCCCGGAGCCAAAGTTCGCCAGGGCCAGGTGATCGGCTGGGTCGGCACCACCGGCGAATCCACCGGACCGCATCTGCACTACGAGATGATCGTCAACGGCACCAAGGTCGATCCGCTCCGCATCCGCCTGCCGGGCGGCAAGTCGCTGGCCGGCGAAGCACTGGCTAAATTCCAGGACGAGCGCAAGCGCATCGATACGCTCCTGAATAACCAGCCGGTCGATCAGATCGCTAGCAAGTAGGCCAAAAAAATGGCGGCCGGAGCCGCCATTTGCTTTCCCGGATGCCGGTCTTTACGCTGCTTCGCTGACGGCGGAATTGCGCGAGCGGAACAGCAAGCGGTCGGAACCGTTGGTGACCTTCACCGTCGATCCGTCCGGTACCTGGCCGGAGAGAATCTGCTCGGCAAGCGGATCCTGGACATACTTCTGGATCACCCGCTTCAATGGCCGCGCGCCATAGACCGGATCGTAGCCTTTGTTGGCAAGCCAACTGCGGGCATCGTCATCGAGCTCGATCGTGATCTTGCGCTCGGCCAGCAACGCCACCAGCCGTTTCAGCTGGATATCGACAATCGCGCCCATCTCATCGCGCTTCAGGCGATGGAAGAGGATGATCTCGTCGACGCGGTTCAGGAATTCCGGCCGGAAATTGGCGCGCACGACCTCCATCACCTGCTCGCGAACCGTGTCGCTGTCCTGGCCCTCGCCCAACTGGGTGAGGAATTCCGCACCGAGGTTCGAGGTCATGATGATCATCGTATTGCGGAAATCGACCGTGCGGCCCTGGCCGTCCGTCAGGCGCCCCTCATCCAGCACCTGCAGGAGGATGTTGAAGACGTCGTGATGCGCCTTCTCGATCTCGTCGAAGAGCACGACCTGATAGGGCCGGCGGCGGACGGCTTCGGTCAATGCACCACCTTCCTCGTAGCCGACATAGCCGGGAGGGGCGCCGATCAGCCGGGCCACGGAGTGTTTTTCCATGTATTCCGACATGTCCATGCGCACCATCGCCGTCTCGTCGTCGAAGAGGAAGCGGGCGAGCGCCTTGGTGAGCTCCGTCTTGCCGACGCCGGTCGGGCCGAGGAAGATGAATGAGCCGATCGGCCGGTTGGGGTCCTGCAGCCCGGCGCGCGCACGGCGAACGGCACGCGATACGGCTTGCACCGCATCGCCCTGGCCGATGACCGAAGTCGCCAGTTCGTCTTCCATCCTGAGCAGCTTTTCGCGCTCGCCTTCCAGCATCTTGTCGACCGGAATGCCGGTCCAGCGGGAAACGACATGGGCGACATTATCCGGCGTCACGACCTCCTGCACCATGGCGCTGCGGTCGCCATCCTGGCTTTCCGCATCGGCCAGTTGCTTTTCCAGCTCCGGAATGACGCCATAGGTCAATTCGCCGGCGCGCTGGAATTCACCCTTGCGCTGGGCGATTGCCAGTTCGTTGCGGGCGTCGTCGAGCTTCTTCTTGAGATCGGCGGCAAGACCGAGCTTCTGCTTTTCCGATTGCCAGCGGGCCGTCAGAGCGTTGGCCTTCTCCTCCAGGTCCGTCAGTTCGGCATCGAGCCGCGTCAGACGGTCGGCGGAGGCCGCATCCGTTTCCTTCTTTAGCGCTTCACGCTCGATTTTCAGCTGCATGATGCGGCGATCTAACTCGTCGAGCTCTTCGGGCTTCGAATCCACCTGCATGCGCAACCGCGCGGCCGCCTCGTCCATCAGGTCGATCGCCTTGTCGGGCAGGAAGCGATCGGTGATATAGCGGTTCGACAGCGTCGCAGCCGCTACAAGCGACGAGTCCGAAATGCGAACCTTGTGGTGCTGCTCGTATTTTTCCTTGAGGCCGCGAAGGATCGAGATCGTGTCCTCGACCGTCGGTTCATCGACCATGACGGGCTGGAACCGGCGGGCGAGTGCTGCGTCCTTCTCGACATGCTTGCGGTACTCGTCAAGCGTGGTGGCACCGACGCAGTGCAACTCGCCGCGCGCAAGCGCTGGCTTCAGCAGGTTGGAAGCATCCATCGCTCCATCCGCCTTGCCGGCGCCGACTAGCGTGTGCATTTCGTCGATGAAAAGGATGATCTCGCCGTTTTCCGACTGCACTTCGTTAAGCACGGCCTTCAGCCGTTCTTCGAATTCGCCGCGATACTTTGCACCTGCAATCAGCGCGCCCATGTCGAGCGCCATCAGCTTCTTGTCCTTGAGAGACTCCGGCACGTCGCCGTTGACGATGCGTAGTGCCAGTCCCTCGACGATTGCCGTCTTGCCGACGCCGGGCTCGCCGATCAGCACCGGGTTATTCTTGGTGCGGCGGGAGAGAACCTGAATGGTACGGCGGATTTCGTCATCGCGGCCGATCACCGGATCGAGCTTGCCCTCGCGCGCCTCGCCGGTCAGATCGCGGGCGTATTTCTTGAGGGAATCGAAGCCTTGTTCCGCATTAGCCGAGTCGGCCGTGCGCCCCTTTCGAATTTCGTTGATAACTTGATTGAGGCTCTGCGCCGTCACGCCAGCATTCTTCAGCGTCGCTGAGGTCGAAGCGGAAGTCTCAATCGCCAAGGCCTGCAGCAACCGCTCGACCGTGACGAAGCTGTCGCCGGCTTTCTTGGCGGCCTCTTCAGCGGTGGAAAAAACTCTAGCGAGCGGCTGGGCGAGATAGATGTTGCCGTTGCCGCCGGAAATCTTCGGCAGCCTTGCAAGCGCTGCATCGTTTGCAAGCCGCGCGGCCTTGGCATCGCCGCCGGCGCGCTCGATCAGCGAAGCGGCCATGCCTTGATCATCGTCAAGCAGGACCTTGAGGACATGTTCCGGCGTGAATTGCTGGTGACCCTGCGCCAAAGCATAGGTTTGGGCGGACTGAACGAAACCGCGAACCCGCTCGGAATACTTTTCGATATTCATATTCTACCTCCATGGATCGCCCTGCCCTTATAAGGCACAGACCGATGATTGAGATTGAGCTCCCTCAAAAGGCGAGCCGTTGCTTCATCCTTTTTGGAAATTGGACGAAGCATTCGAGGACGAATATGGGATGGATTTTCGCGAGTTTAAAGAGCCGGAACCACGAAAGCCGGGCCGAACAATCCTTCGCGAACGCGCGGCCGCGGCCTGATGGCACGAACGTTCAAGACCCGATTGTAGCGCTGCTGGTATGCGTTGCAGCTTCCTAAACAGCAGAGCCGTGATGACCCTCGAGCAAACGATTGCATTTCTGACCTTTTCAGTCGTCGGCGCCATCACGCCCGGCCCGAGCAACGTCATGATCATGGCGACCGCGTCACTCGTGGGTTTGACACGCGGCCTGCCATGCGTGCTCGGTGCTGCCTTGGGAATGTCGTCGCTATTCTTCTGTGCGGGACTCGGCCTTGCGCAGTTGTTTCTGCTTTATCCGCTTACGCTAACGATCATGAATCTGATCGGCGCTGCCTTTCTGTTTTGGCTGGCCTGGAAGATCGCGACCGCGGACGTGACGCAGGCGAAAGGCGACACGAAAGCCGTGGGCTTTCTGCACGCGGCGGCGTTTCAATGGATGAATCCGAAGGGTTGGCTGGTTGCCATGAGTGGGATTACCGCCTACGCCGGCGCATCTCCAGGAAGCGCTTTCGGCTTGGCCGCAACCTTCGCAGTCCTATTTTTTGTGGCAGCCTTCCCGAGCGGTCTCGCCTGGTTAATGGCTGGCGCAATGATGCAGAAACTGCTTCAAGACGCGCGCATTGCGCGCGCCTTCAATATCGTGATGGCAATCGCACTCGCCGGCTCTGTCGCGACAATATTCGTGTGAGCCGGAGAGGCAGCCTTATTCCGTTGCCGCTTCGACGAGAGCCGGTGCTTCGGCGGAAGCAGCCTCGCCTTCGCCTTCGCCTTCGGCGCGGCGCGGACGACGCGGGCGGTTGCTGGCGTTACGGCGGCGCGGCTGGCGTTCGCGCTGTTGGCCGCCTTCTTCCTCCATGGAGACTTCGGCCGGAATGCCTTCGATTTCAGGCTGAGGGCCGGTTCCGTCGTTGGTATCCTGAGCCGGGGCCGGTAAAGAAGCGGGAGCTTCTGCGCGCTGTTCGCGACGATTCTGCTCGCGCGGCGGCTGAACGACGACGGCATCATCGCCGTCTACCGTATCCAGTTCGTCGCCATCGCGCTCGCCACCTTCGCGGTCGGTGTATTCGTTCCGATCGTCGCGCTGGAAACGTTCCTGCATCTGCGTCTGGGCGGCCGCAATGATGCGGTAATAGTGCTCTGCGTGCTGCAGGTAGTTCTCGGCTATGACGCGGTCACCGGAGCTCTGCGCATCGCGGGCAAGCTGCGAATATTTTTCAGCAATATGCTGAGCCGTACCGCGGATCTTCACGTCGGGGCCGGAGCTGTCGTAGGTCCGCGTCAGCGGATTTCCACCCTTGCGGTTGAAATTGTTGTTGTTATTTCCGCCGCCGTTATTGTTACTGCCACGCCCTCGACCGCGCTTGTTCTGCTGTCCTGGCCTCATAGATCGTTCACCTGAATTCTCTGTTTGTGTGGAGTTATGGCACCAACCGCCGTGGCCGGTAAACCGGCTCAGGGCCTTCGTGCCGCAAGCATAATGCGCCTTCGCGCCGACCTGCCGCTTGTTCTCAAGTCATATTGACTGATTCACGCATTGGGTCGTGTTCAACCTTTGAAACTCTCGTTTAAAAGAGTGGACCCCCGAGGCCGACCAAGTACCGAACGAATCGACGTTCCTTCTTGACTGCCCAACGCGTGAGGGCAACCTATATCGCTTCCCCGTGAAATCCAAGCCTTTTCTTCGCAATAGCAGTAATGTCCTGTTCAATGCTGCAATTTGTCGCTCAAGCGATGGGTGCGAACACGAGCACCCGGTCATTCTGGCCATAATCCTTTGCGGATTCCACGCATTTGAAACCTGCGGCCTCGAAGACCGCCGTTACGTGATTGCGCTGGTCGTAGCCGATTTCCAATCCTATGACGCCGTTTGGCTGCATGAACCTGGCAGCATCCTTGGCTATCGCTTTATATGCGTCAAGCCCATCGGGGCCACCATCCAGAGCTGCCGCCGGATCAAACTTCGTCACTTCAGGAGCGAGATTGTCAATCACATTGGAAGCAATATAGGGCGGATTTGAGACGATTGCGTGAAACGTACCGTGAATGTTTTGAAACCAACTTGATTGCACAGCCTCAAACCGTTCCTTCAATCCGTTTCTTGCAGCGTTTGATTCAGCCGTCCTGAGGGCATCTGCGGATACATCGCTTCCGATACCTGACGCTCCCGGAAATTCGCTCAAAAGCGCAAGGCATATTGCCCCGGTTCCGGTTCCTAGATCAAGGATATGGAGATGTTCCTCCGTCTTTGCAAGGGTTCTTAAATAAGGAAGCATCGTATCGACGAGAATTTCCGTGTCTGGCCGCGGCTCCAGCGTTTCGGCGGAAAGCGACAGCGGCAGACCGTAAAATTCCCGCTCGCCGAGAATACGGTGGACCGGCTCATGGGCTAGCCGTCGTTCCACAGCCGCCGGGATCAGCGCCTCTTTATCGGCAGCGACGGGCTCATTACCACGTGATAGCATCTCGCTCGAGGAGAACTTCAGCAATCCGGCAACGAGCAGTCTTGCATCCGTTGCGGGATCGACGATACCGGCTTCGGTGAAGCGGCGGCGGACTTCGGCGAGAACTTCAGAAACCGTCGGCCGCGCTCCGGTCATTGCTGCTCGCCAAGCTGAGCCAGTTGGCTTGCCTGATAATCGGCAAGCAGGGCATCCACCACTTCGTTGATCTCGCCTTCCATCATCCGGTCCAGCTTGTAGAGCGTCAGATTGATGCGGTGATCGGTAATACGGCCCTGCGGGTAATTGTAGGTGCGTATCCGCTCCGAGCGGTCGCCGGAGCCGACCTGGCTCTTGCGATCGGCGGAACGTTCGCTATCGGCCCTTTGCCGTTCGGCATCATAGAGCCTCGAACGCAGTACCTGCATCGCCTTGGCGCGGTTCTGGTGCTGTGACTTCTCCGAACTGGTGACGACAATGCCCGTCGGCAGATGCGTGATACGCACCGCGGAATCCGTGGTGTTGACGTGCTGGCCGCCCGCGCCGGACGATCGCATCGTATCAATACGAATGTCTTCCGGCCGGATCTCAATGTCGATTTCTTCGGCTTCCGGCAGCACGGCGACCGTTGCTGCCGACGTATGAATGCGCCCACCCGCTTCCGTTTCGGGCACGCGCTGCACACGATGCACGCCGGACTCGAACTTCAGCTTGGCGAAGACGCCCTTGCCGGTGATCGTGGCGA
This sequence comes from Rhizobium sp. SEMIA 4085, assembly GCF_013004495.1. Classification (NCBI taxonomy): domain Bacteria; kingdom Pseudomonadati; phylum Pseudomonadota; class Alphaproteobacteria; order Hyphomicrobiales; family Rhizobiaceae; genus Rhizobium; species Rhizobium sp. SEMIA 4085. Next base: position 20,405 of record NZ_JABEPH010000022.1, on the reverse strand, counting down.
TAATTTCCTTGTAGCCGCCGGCTTCGCCCTCGCTTGCGGAAAGGATTTCGACCTTCCAGCCATTCGCTGCGGCGAAACGCTCGTACATGCGAAAAAGATCGCCTGCGAAGAGTGCGGCCTCCGAGCCTCCCGTACCCGCGCGGATTTCAAGGATCGCGCTCTTTTCGTCTGCTGCATCCTTGGGCAGCAGCAGGATCTGGATTTCCTGCTCCAGCGCCTCGATGCGCTCCTTCACATCCGGCAACTCCTGCTCCGCGAGATCGCGCATCTCACGGTCGACGGACCTGTCTTCAAGCAAGGCCTCGAGATCGGAACGCTCGGCTTCAGCCTTTTCATAGGCGCGGATCTTGGTGACGACGGGCTGCAGCTCGGAATATTCGGAGGCGAGCTTCACGTAGACGTCCGCCGACGGGCCGGCCGACATCCGCGCTTCAATTTCGCCGAAGCGGCGTTCCAGCTCGCGCATCTTTTCAACGGGAAGCTTCGCCACCCTTCGCTCCGATTCTTCTTATAATTTGCTAAAGGGGAATATTGTGGCTCTCGGCGAAGTGGGCAAGCACCTCGCGCATTGGGGTCGTGGCGTGGATATCGTCCAACGCCTCGTTCATGACCTTCGCCAGCGCCGCCGCATCGAGACCGAGCAGCATTGCCTTTACCGGCCCGATCGAGGCCGGCGACATCGACACCGAGCGGAAGCCGAGACCAAGCAGCGCCATCGCCGAGATCGGCTTGCCGGCAAGCTCGCCGCACAATGTCACGGGCGTATTGTTACGCTCACCGGCTCGCACGATGTCGCGCAAGAGCCTGAGGAACGGCTTTCCCAGCGTATCGAAGCGGTCGGAAACGCGCGCATTGCCGCGATCCACTGCCATAGCGAACTGGAAGAGGTCATTGGAGCCGACCGAGACGAAATCGACAGTCGCCATCAGTTCGTCGAGCTGCCAGAGTAGTGCCGGCACCTCCAGCATCGCACCGAACTGCAGCTTGCGCGGCAGGCCGTGGCCGAAGCGGGACAGGTGCTGCACTTCCTTCTGCAGAAGCTCGCGAACGGCCGCGATCTCGGAAACCTCGGTCACCATCGGCACCATGAGCTTCAGCTCGGCCCCGGCCGCCGCCTTCAGCATGGCGCGAAGTTGCGTGCGCAAGAGCCCCGGACGGTCGAGCGACAAGCGAATGGCGCGCCAGCCGAGTGCAGGATTCTCCTCCTCGTGGCCGCGGAAATAGGGTACAACCTTATCGCCGCCGATATCGAGCGTGCGGAAGGTAACGATGCGGCCGGCCGCCTGCTTCAGCACGTTGCGATAGAAGATTTCCTGCTCGTCGGCCTTCGGCATCGTGGAAGCGATCATGAACTGCAGCTCGGTGCGGAAGAGGCCGATACCTTCGGCACCCGATTCCGCAAGCTGCGGCAGATCGACCAGAAGCCCGGCATTCATCAGCAGCGAAATCCGCTGCCCGTCCCTCGTCAGCGGCTCAACGGAGCGCAGCGCCCGGAACTGCTCCTGCCGGCGTGCTCGGAAGCGGACTTTTTCCTCGTAAGATCTCTGATGCTCCGGCAACGGCCTCAGATGCACATGGCCGCCGTCGCCATCGATGATCACGGCATCGCCGTTTTCGGCAAGCGCGACAACGCCTGCCGCCTGGCCGATCACCGGAATGCCCATGGCACGGGCGACGATGACGACGTGACTGGTGACGGCGCCTTCCTCGAGCACCAAGCCGCGCACATTGGCGCGCGGGTAGTCGAGCAGTTCGGCGGCACCCATGGCGCGCGCGAGGATGATCGCATCACTCGGGAAACCATCACCCGACGTGTGGCCGCTGTAGCCAGTCAGCTGCCGCAAAAGGCGGTTCGCCAAGTCTTCAAAGTCATGCATGCGCTCGCGGAGATAAGGATCCGTCAGACGCATCATGCGCGCTTTGGTGTCGCTCTGGACTTTTTCGACCGCGGCTTCCGCCGTCAGGCCGTTGCGGATCGCCTCTTCGAGCTTCCGCACCCAGCCCTGGTCATGTGCGAACATGCGGTAGGTTTCCAGAACCTCGCGATGCTCACCCTCCATCGAAACGTCGCGGCTCGAAAGCAAGTCGTCGATCGAAATCCGGAGCGATCCCATCGCTTCCGCCAGCCTGCGGATTTCCTTCTCCGAATCTTCGTTGAGAAGATTGGTGACGACGATGCGCGGCTCGTGCAGCACGACATAACCGAGCCCGATGCCTTCGTTATAGGTATCGCCGTTGATCGTGACGGAGCGCGTCAGGTCAAGTTCAAGGCCGGGCTTCGTGATCTTCTTGAGCTCGCCGGTGGCGATCATCTCGGCGAGCACCATCGCCGTGGTCTCGAGCGCTTCTAGCTCTTCCTCGCGGTAGGTGCGGCTCGCCTTGTTCTGCACGACGAGAACGCCGAGCGAACGGCCGGTGCGTAGGATCGGCACGCCGAGGAAGGAATGGTAGATTTCTTCGCCGGTTTCCGGGAGATAACGGAAAGCGGGGTGCGACTGTGCATCGGAGAGGTTGAGCGGCTGCGCGGAAGCGGCGATCGTACCGACGAGGCCCTGCCCCATCTTCAATTGCGACAGGTGGACGGCCTCTTTCTTCAGGCCCTCAGTCGCATAAAGTTCGAGAACGCCGTCAGAGCGCAGCACGTAGACGGAGCAAACCTCCGCGACCATATTGCTGGCGATCTGCCGAACGATCCGGTCGAGACGCTCCTGCGGCTCCAGCGGCTCCGCCATCAACTCGCGCAGCCGCTTGAGCAGCACGCGCGGACCGCCGGATAGGTCTCTCATGGCGTCTCAAGCTCCAAAAACAAAAGCAAAGTAACCCGGCAGACGCCGCGTGACTTCACAACTTAAATGCGGCAGGCCTGCTGGGAATCAATTCTTATCCAGACCGTAGCAGGAATGCAAAGTCCTGACAGCGAGTTCCGCATAAGGACCGTCGATGAGGATGGAAATCTTGATTTCCGAGGTCGTGATCGCCTTGATGTTGATGCCCTTCTCGGCAAGAGCCTTGAAAGCGGTGGCGGCAACACCGGCATGCGAACGCATGCCGATGCCGATGACCGAAACTTTGACCAAGCCCGATTCGTTCTGCACGACGTCGTAGCCGATCTTTTCCTTGTTCTCGTCGAGCACCTTGATCGCCTTCTCGACGTCGCCCGATGGCACGGTGAAGGTCATGTCGGTCTTTGAACCGTCCTCGGAAATGTTCTGGACGATCATGTCGACATTGATATGGCTCTCTGCGAGGGGGCCGAAGATCGCGGCGGAAACGCCGGGCCGGTCGGCAAGACGGCGAAGCGAGATCTGAGCCTCATCCTTGGCATAGGCGATGCCGGTGACTACTTCCTGTTCCACGATTTCATCCTCGTCACAAATCAGCGTTCCGGGCGGATTCAACAAATCACCCATGCCCGGAGCATCGGGATCTTCGAAAGAGGAGCGCACGAAGGTACGGACCTTGTGTACCATGGCAAGCTCGACCGAGCGAACCTGCAGCACCTTGGCGCCGAGCGAGGCCATTTCGAGCATTTCCTCGAAGGCGATCTTCTTCAGTCGACGCGCCTGCGGCACGATGCGCGGATCGGTCGTATAGACGCCGTCGACATCGGTATAGATATCGCAGCGATCGGCTTTGACAGAAGCCGCGATCGCCACCGCCGACGTATCCGAACCGCCGCGGCCAAGCGTCGCTATCCGATTGTCCGGCCCGAGACCCTGGAAGCCGGCGATGACGGCAACCTGACCCTCGCCCATGCGCTTGATGATGTCGGCACCGTCGATTTCAAGGATGCGGGCAGCGCCATGCGCATTGTCGGTGCGGACCGGAATCTGCCATCCCTGCCAGGAGCGCGCATTGATGTCCATGGCCTGCAGCGCGATCGCCAGCAACCCGGAGGTCACCTGCTCACCGGAAGCGACGACCGCGTCATACTCGCGCGCATCGTAGAAAGGTGAATTGGCACCGACCACCTTCGGCGTCCCCTGCACCCAGCCGACCAGCTCGTTAGTCTTGCCGGACATCGCCGACACCACCACCGCAACCTCGTGGCCGGCATCGACTTCACGTTTCACATGGCGGGCAACGTTCTTGATGCGGTCCAGATCAGCGACGGACGTTCCGCCGAATTTCATTACGATGCGTGCCATAAGCCTCTACCACAGCAAACGCCGGGAGAGACGAAAGCCAGACCCGGCATGACGGAGCCCTGAAAACAGCATGGCCGAAGGGTCGGATAAGGAGTCTGTGGAACCCTTCTAAGGCCTTGCACCCAAGGGCCCAAGTTGCGGCGTCTCTTAGCGAGTTTGAATGGGGGTGGCAAGGTGGCCGTCGACTGAAACGGAAAGACCCGCGGGACAATCTCATCCACCTTGAGGAAATCCGCTGATCGCGCATCAGATTCGGTGTAGGATGTTTGCCATGAATGAGGCCCGGTCTTTATTCGCACAACTGCGCCAGTCGGCGCAGCCGGAAATCGTCGACACTATTGAGCGGCTCGTCCATGACGCCCCCGACCGCAAGCTTTGCCGTGTCAATGCGCTTGCCTTTGCAGCCAGCGAGGACCTCGACGAAGAGCAGGTAGTCAACGCCTTCCTGCACGCGTCCCTCCTCGGCATATTCGATCTGTCATGGAACGTGCTGTGTCCCGGCTGTGGCGGGGTGCTCGATGCCAACACCTCGCTGAGGACCGTCCAGAGTGACGAGTATAACTGCGCGCTTTGCGCGGCGGGCTACGAGCCGACGCTGGACGAGATGGTCGAAGTCACCTTCACTGTCAGTCCGCGGGTGCGCCGCATTGCCGCTCACAATCCGCACGAATTGCCGCCATTGGAGTATTTCCGCCAGATCTATTGGAGTTCAGGTGTCGACCTGCCGGAGGAAGATTTTGAGGCGAAGGTCGACGAATTCGTGCTTGAATCCCTCGAACTGCCGCCGGGGGAAAAAGCCGTTATTTCCCTGCAGCTGCCTGCGGATTTCGTCATCATCTTCGAACCGGTCACCCACGCAGCGCAGTTCCTGGATATCAAAGGCGAGCCAACCAAGGAGCGGCAGAGTCTCTCGCTTGTATTCGATCGCGCGCACCGGCATAGCGAGCCCCTTGAGCTGAGGCCCGGTCCGATGCGCATTTCGGTGGAAAACCGCACCGAGGTCCGCACCTTGCCATCTGTTTGCATAGCCAACGAGGCCCTGCACGGTTTGCTCGGCCACCGCCGCCCGTTCCTGACTGCCAAGCGCCTGCTCTCCAACCAGACCTTTCGCGACATCTACCGCACCGACACGATAGACGTGGATCAGCGGTTGAAGATCACCAGTCTGACCTTCCTCTTCACCGATCTCCGCGGTTCGACTGAGCTTTACGAAAGAGTAGGCGACCTTGCGGCATTCGACCTCGTGAAAACGCATTTTAGCATTCTCAACGACATCGTTGGTGCGGAAGCGGGTGCTGTTGTGAAAACAATCGGCGACGCGGTGATGGCCACTTTCCCGACCCCCGACCGGGCAGTCGTCGCGGCCATGAGAATGCGCGAGGCGATGCGCAAGCTCAACGAGGAACGCGGCAGTGAAGATCTGCTTCTGAAGATCGGCATCCACGAAGGACCATGCATCGCCGTGAACCTGAACGAACGGCAGGATTACTTCGGGCAGACGGTGAACATCGCCTCGCGCGTCCAGCATCTGGCCACATCGCGCGAAATCTTCGCGACCGGCTCGGTGTTGGGCGACCCGCGCGCCCTAAGCCTTCTGACGGATCGTGGCCTCAATCCGATGTCGCAAAAAGTCACGCTTCGCGGCATCGCCCACGAAATCAGCATATTTGCGATTCCATAAGCCACCTTCCTGGCCTTCGAAGGCGACTCAGCACTCATTGGTTTTTGATGATGCTGATGGCGCCGCTCACCTCGAGGATAGCGAAGCGGATGTCCTTGACGCTTTCGACACCCTGTTGATTGCGCGCGGCCTCGAGCACGTCTTCCATCTGTAGCCTGCAGCCGCGCAAGGCCTCCTGGTCTGCAACCCCATTCGCAATCAGAATGGTCGGAACGCCGTCGATGACCTTGCCCGCAAGCGGTGACCAGCTCTTGAGATAGGAGAGCAGGATATCCGCAAGAAACAGGGTCAAGATCAGCACGATCGCATTGGTTATCGAAAAATCGTCGCCGAGCATCGCCTGCTGCGTCGTCTCGGAGACCACCAACAGGATCACGAGGTCGAATGGGGTCATCTGTGCGAGCGTCCGGCGGCCCGACAGGCGTATGATGACAAGGAGGGCAAAATAGATCGAAAGGCCGCGAATAACGCTTTCCATATCGAGTTCTCCTCACGGAAGGATCAAGACAAGCGGCGCCGAAACGTGTTCGCCGATACCGACACGAATGCGATGAAAGCCCGGCGACTGGGTGTGCAGGCGGAACCGGACATCGATCGGCATGCCTGGATCCCCGGGAAACTGATAATGGATCAAGCCGGCTTTGGACGTCACCGCCTTCGGTGGCGGGTCGATGCCCTCGACGAGAAAGCCCTTCAGAAACGCTGCATCGGCTGTGAAGACGCAATCCGCATCGCAGGGTCCGAATCGAATATGAATCTCGTCCGGCGCATTCCATCGCGAGATGGCTGGGTAGTCGACCGTTCCTTGCGGCGTTTCCACCAAGGCGCGGGAAAGATATCCGCCCTTTCCCAACGCGCCGAAGAGGCAGCTTGCGAGGATAAGACCGAAGGCAAACCAGGCGACACGCTGAACGATCCAGACTCGCCGTTGAAAGTCCCGATGTTCAGTGACGCCTTCGGGCAAATGGTCGCTGCCGGTCCCTTTGAGTGTCATCTGCGCCGCCTTTATCCGCCTGCGAGATAACGCCGCGGGCCGCAACGAGTTCAATAGTTCAAGGAACCCGACCTATGCCGAGTTAAAATGTCGGAGGTTCCAATGAACTAAGGACCGCGCGGAAATTGGCACCATATCTGTGTCGACATGCAGCGGCTATGCTTCAGGCTTAACCAGTCGAATACTGGTGATTACAGGCGGCGAAACCGACGTGTGCGTGGCAATTGATCTCGGCTACCGCGTCATCCTTGTCGAAAATGCGGTCTGCAGCAGCGACGACCAAACCTGCGATGCCTCGCTGGAATTCCTGAGAAATCGCTTCTCCGTTGAGCTCGAGCTGATGGCAACGGATGACTTTTTGCAGCAAGCACGTGGTTGATCGAGGATGCTTCACTATATCCGTTGAAACTACGCCGGATAAGAACGCACGCACTCCTTCACGCCGGCAGAAGCCCACGATGAGTAAGCCACTGGAAACCGCCACACCACATCCGCTGGACCTTCCTGCAACGGAAATGGCAAGCGGTATCTGCCAGGGCCGGTTCGCCTCCGAAAACGTGGTGGCGGAATCGATCCGCCGCGCCAAGGCGGTGCGCGAAACGCTCAATCCGTTCACCGTCCTGCGTGAGGAGCAGGCGCTCGAAGCGGCCCGCGAGGCGGATCGCGCCGCCGCCCGCGGCGAAGCAACCGGCCCATTACACGGTGTACCGTTCGCCGCCAAGGACCTGACGCCGACCGCAGGCGATCTGACGACGCTGGGCTCATGGACAAAGGGCGACTGGGTGCCTGCCGAAACAGCGCTCTGCATCCGCCGTCTTCAAGGCGCGGGTGCCATTTTGATGGGAAAAACGACAACCCCGGAATTCGCCTTTGCAAGCTTCACCCAAAGCCCGCGCTGGGGCGTGACCCGCAACCCGTGGGACCCGGAGCGCACCTCCGGCGGTTCCTCCGGGGGGTCGGCCGTTGCGGTCGCGACCGGCGTCGTGCCCTTTGCGGAGGGCACGGATATGGGCGGCTCTGTGCGTATTCCGTCCGCATTCTGCGGCACGGTCGGCCTGAAACCGAGCCTCGGACGAATTCCGATGACGATCCTGCCAAGCGTTTTCGACAACATCTCGCATTTCGGTCCGCTGGCACGCACGGTGGCAGACGCGATCGCCTTCATGGAAGCGGCCTGCGGTCCGAGCGACGAGGACATTTCTTCGCTGCCGATCGGCTTCATGTCACATGCGGCACGAGACGGCCAATTGGAAGGCAAGCGCTTAGCACTCTCAATGGACCTCGGTTACTATCGTATCCAGCCCGAGGTCGAGCAGGCGATACGCGCTGCTGTCGAGGAATTGCGTCGCGCCGGCGCCACAGTCGATGCAGTCCCGTTGCATTGGACGCGCTCGGTTAACGATGAATGGTTCGATCTCTGGTGCGTCTTCATGTCTGGCTTCTTCGGCGAGACTATTACCGAATACCGGGAGAAAATGGATCCTGCCGTCGTTGCGATCATCGAGCGCGGCTTTTCAATGAATGCCACCGCCTACAAGCGCGTGGAATTGCTGCGCACCGCAATGTGGCGCGATATGGCAAAGCTCTTCGAGAGCCACGACGCCCTGCTCTGCCCCACCTGCGCCATCACCGCTCCGCTCGCCAGCGAAACTGACGACGACTATGTCGCGACCTGTCCGGACGGCCGTTTCGCCGGGCTCGACATGACCTGCCCTTTCAACATGCTGCCGCAACTGCCCGCGCTTTCTCTGCCGGTCGGTCCTGCAGCAAATGGCATGCCGGTCGGGCTGCAGATCATCGGACGCCGCTTTGCCGACGAAGACGTTCTGGCGATAGGCGCGGCACTCGAGGCGCGTCTTGCGGTTCCCCGTTTTCCCGCCTCTTGACTTATGCTGCTGATCGTCCGACTTCACTCACGACGAACGCAAGGAGCAGGGTCATGAGCGACGCGGCAAAAAGCACGATCGACCAGAGCGAGGTGGACCGCTTTTCCGCAATGGCGGCGGAATGGTGGAGCCCGACCGGCAAGTTCAGACCGCTGCATAAGTTCAACCCGGTGCGCCTGACCTATCTCCGCGACAAGGCAGCCGAAAACTTCGGCCGTGACCAGAAGAGCCCGCGTCCGCTGGAAGGCCTGCGCGTGCTTGACATCGGCTGCGGCGGCGGCCTGCTTTCGGAACCCGTCGCCCGCATGGGCGCAAGTGTTGTCGGTGCCGACCCCTCGGAGAAGAACATCGGCATTGCCTCGACACACGCGCAAGCGTCTGGCGTCACAGTCGATTATCGCGCAGTCACCGCCGAACACCTTGCGGAAGCCGGCGAGACCTTCGATATCGTGCTGAACATGGAAGTCGTCGAACATGTCGCCGACGTCGATTTCTTCATGACGACCTGCGCCAGGATGGTGCGCCCCGGCGGGCTGATGTTCGTCGCCACCATCAACCGCACGATGAAGGCCGCCGCACTCGCGATCTTCGCCGCCGAGAACATCCTGCGCTGGCTGCCGCGCGGCACGCATCAATATGAAAAGCTGGTCCGCCCTGAAGAGCTGGAAAAGCCGCTTTCGGCGCGCGGCATGACGATCATCGAGCGCACCGGCGTCTTCTTCAATCCGCTGTCGAACCAGTGGAACCTGTCCAAGGATATGGACGTGAACTACATGCTGCTGGCGAAGCGGCCCGCCGAATAGCGATCAGTTCACGTCTTCGGGCAGGACCGGAAGCGCTGCAATTTCGATGCCTTCTTCGAGCAGCGCCTGGGCCTCGTCGGTCGTCGCCTGTCCTATGATGCCACGGGCGTCCGCCTCGCCATAGTGAATCTTGCGAGCTTCTTCGGGAAACTGCGCGCCGACATCCTCGGCGTTCGCCTTGATGTGTGCGACGGCTGCCTTCAGCTTCTCAAAGGCGTCGCGGCGCGCCGTATCCATCGCCAGCGTCTTGGTCTCGTCCTTCTTGCGGGCGGTCGAGACGGATGGCGCCATCAACGCCTTCGAGATGGATGTGGAATTGCAGACCGGACAGGTGAGGTAACCGGACGCAACCTGCCGGTCGAAATCGGCACTTTCGGAAAACCATGCTTCGAATTCGTGGGCATTCTCGCAACTGAGGGAATAACGGATCAAGTGGCGACGCCTCCCACGACAGCCCCTGTAATTTTTTCGATCGAGAATTCACGGCCGTTCTTGAGATTCGGAATCTTATCACGCGCGGCCTTGACCGCCGTTCGATCGATGTCGGCGACAATCACCGCCTCGCCGGTACCGCCGGCCGAGGCCAGAACCTTACCCCAGGGATCGATGATCATCGAATGCCCGTAGGTCTCGCGGCCGTCCTCATGAAGCCCGGCCTGCGCTGCAGCAATGACGAAAACCCCATTTTCGATGGCGCGGGCGCGAAGCAGGATTTCCCAATGCGCCTCACCCGTCTGCCTCGTGAATGCGGCAGGCACCGTCATGACTTCCGCCCCGGCGATCGCCTGGGCGCGGAAAAGCGCAGGAAACCGAACATCGTAGCAAATCGTAAAGCCCATTTCCGCAAATGGCAGCGACAAGACGCGCGCTTCCGAGCCCGGACGATAGGCGGCACTCTCCCGCCAGCTTTCGCCGTTATCGAGATCGACGTCGAACATATGGATCTTATCGTAGCGATTGAGGATTTTGCCTTCTGGGCCGAAGAGAAAGCCGCGATTGGCGATTTTGCCGTCGTCGAGTGCGATCGCCGTCGAGCCGACATGCAGGTAGATGCCGAGGGCGGCAGAAAGTGCGGAGGCCGTTTTGACGATAATGTCGTCCGTCTCGTCGCGCAACACCAGTTTCGCGGCAATCCTGTCGCGCTGCAGCATGCCGGTCATTTCCGGCGTCTGCACATAGATCGCGCCCTGGGCTGCTGCCTCACGCACCAGGTGCATCATCGAGGCTGCGTTCTTCGCGGGATCGACTCCGGAACACATCTGAACGGCAGCGGCCTTGAACGTCATCGGTCTCCCCTCATGCTACCAGCATGGGATCGAGCCCACCGGCGCGGTCCAACGCATATAGATCATCGCATCCGCCAACGTGCTGCCCGCCTATGAATATCTGCGGGAACGTCGTCCTGCCATTTGACCTGCCAACCATCTCCTGGCGAAGGTCCGGCGAAAAGGTCGCATCGTGTTCGATATACTCGATCCCTTTCTCTTCGAGAAGAGATTTTGCGCGAGCGCAATAGCCGCAGAACTGCCGCGTATAGATGATGACTGGTGCCATATTTTATCTCCAGACGTATGCCGGTTTTCTTTTTCTCATATAGGTTCCGACAAAGCCCTTGCAAAGGTTAAAACCGTGATGTCCACGGCGCCCGCCCGCCGAAGTACGCGCCTTGCGGGCAAGCTCTGAACTTGCGTCACAGCATACGGGATCAATGGAGCGGACCCGGAACCAATACATCGCAGGCCCGGTCATGCCGTCGCCGGAGCGAAGCATCCAACCGCCACCATCGGCCCAGATCGGTGCGGTCGCGATATTTGAGACCGTGGGGGAGATCGCCGACGGCGTGATCGTGCGCGGCGACCGAGCGAAGCCGGGAAAAGGGCGGTGGATGGCGATCGCCTCAGCGCTAACGGCAGAACCAGTACTTCGCAATAAGACCGCTCGATGAAGTGCACGCCGGACAAACATTTCGGACATGATCCGCGGTGGCCAGCGGCAACAATGGGAGGCGCGGGCCGGCGGATAGAGCCGATCGGCGAACATGGCGAATGGCCGGACGAATTGCGTTAATCGCAGCGCCCGGTCGTTCGAAATTGATGGGCCAATTTGCGAAGATTGGCGCTTTGCGCAGGACAAGGAAAATCCACCTTGCCCCCCTTGGCGCGCAGGATTATGGACATGCACATGGATATGATCTTCGACCGGACCGCGATCGCCGCAAACCGCCGTCGCGCACTGAAAAACGCCGATCCGAAAGCTGCCTTTCTCCTGGATATCGCCGCAGCGGAACTTGCCGATCGGCTGGCTGTCGTCGAACGCCATTTCGAGACAGCCGTGGAACTGCACGGTATGACGGGAGCAGCGGCGCGGGCGGCAGTCGCAACAGGCAAGATCGGTGCTATGACACGGGTCGAGGCGGAACAGGCATTTGCCGCGCCGAATGAAGTTCTGGCCATGGCGCCGCTCGAGGACGTGCCGATCGAGCCGCAGTCTGCCAACCTCGTTCTTGCGCCGCTCTGTCTGCATCTCACCAACGACACGCCCGGCGTCTTCATCCAGATTCGCCGTGCTCTCAAGCCCGACGGCCTGTTTCTTGCGGCAATCCCCGGAGCAGGTACTCTCCAGGAACTCAGGGATGTTCTGCTTGCAACGGAAGCGGAGATGACCGGAGGCGCGAGCCCGCGCGTGATCCCGTTCGCCGACGTCCGCGATGTGGGCGGCCTCCTCCAGCGCGCCGGCTTCGCGCTGCCGGTGATCGACGCCGAGACCTATACGGTCCGCTACAATTCCCTCTTCCCGCTGATGAAAGACCTGCGCGCCATGGGCATGACCAATCCCCTCGCCGCCCGCAGCCGCAAGCCGCCCACCCGCGCATTCTTTCTGCGCGCGGCAGAAATCTATGCCGAGCGCTATTCCGATCCGGACGGGCGTATCAGGGCGACATTCTCGATCATCTATGTTTCAGGATGGGCACCGCATGAAAGCCAGCAGAAGCCGTTGCAGCCGGGCTCGGCGAAAGCGCGGCTTGCCGATGCTCTGCGCGTGGACGAGCACAAGCTGAAGCAGTGAATGGAGGCGAGCCACTTGATCGCCTAGTGGTTGTCAAGGTTGTTGGACACCGTATTGAAGGTGTTTTGCAGGCTGTTGCCGAAGGTCGTCAGTCCGCCGATAAGGGCGGCTGAAATCAGGGCGGCCAACAGACCGTACTCGACTGCGGTCGCGCCGCGAATGTCTGCAAGGAAAGCTTTCAGAATACGCATGCCCAACCTTTCCCGCCAAGGCGGATATCCGATTTCCTCAGCAGCCGGCTCCTGAACCGTACCCCTGGACAACGCAGACCGAGCCGGGCGTCTCCTGCAAGACGCTACGTCGGATCGTGTAGCGCTTGCCGTTTTCCGTTCTCGGGATGGATCCGGTCGTGATCGTATCGAAGTCGGCCGGAACACTGGCGAAAACGCTCGACTTGGACTTGTCGGCGAGCATTGGCGTGAGGATGAGCGTCAGGGCAACGACCGCGGTGCCGAATAGCAAAACGAGATTGAGCGCGCCCGTCCTGCGCGAAGCATTCGAGCTCTGTTCTTTCTCTCGGACAGCTTTCCAGAAATCGTCGTCCATTGCGTCAAGCCTTTTACTCACACGCCAGTTGCTTGAGTGAGGCCGATCTTTGGCAGAAGGTGATAAACGATCGATTAATAACTCTGGCCGAAACCGGCACTTTGCCGCAAGAAAGCGATAATTCGCTAAAGTAGATCCTGAAGCATAGGGATCAACGGCTCGTCGGCTGGCGGCATCGGATAATCCCTGAGAGCCATGGGTTTTACCCATTTCAAAGCCTGGCCCTCCCTGCCCTGGGGAATGCCCTCATAGCGGCGGCAGACATAAAGTGGCATTAGGAGGTGAAATGTGTCGTAGCTGTGGCTGGCAAATGTCAGCGGCGCGAGGCAGGCAACCTTGGTCTTGACGCCAAGTTCTTCCTCGAGTTCGCGCACCAAGGTCTCCTCCGGCGTCTCGCCAGGTTCGACCTTGCCGCCGGGAAACTCCCACAGGCCGGCGAGCGACTTTCCCTCCGGGCGCTGTGCCAGAAGGATACGGCCGTCGGAATCGATCAACGCGCAGGCGGCAACCAGCAGAATATTCTTGCCGGTTTCGCTCATTGCGCCTGTTCCCGGCGCCAGTAGCTGTAGCGGTAAGCCTCGCGGAAACCGAGACGGCCATAGAGCGCCAGAGCCGGGACGTTTACAGCCTTGACCTGCAGCCAGGCCGAGCGGGCGCTGCGCATGCGTGCCCAGCGAAGGGCAGAGGTCAGGATTTCGAGGCCGAGGCCCTCCCGCCGCCGCTTCTTAGCCACCGAAAGCGACATGATGCCGGCAAGATCGTTGTCCTGAACGCAAAGCACGGTTGCAAGCGGGCCGGTTTCCGGATCCTCGATCATGAAGAGACCGCACGGCGGTCCGATCGCGTTAATGATCTCGGCAAGCGCCGGCTTCAGCTTCGGGGAGACTTGATCCGTCGCAAGATTGGCATCGACGAAGCGGCCGATGTCATGCGTCGGCAGGTGATCGAGTGTGTCCGGCAGTTCGGCATGCGCCAGATCGCAGGTCATGACGATTGTCTCGTCGAAATGCGTCCATTGTCGCTCTTTGACGAGATCGATCAGAACCGGCGACGCAAGCGGTGTGTGGCGAAGAACGGCCGGGCGGCCATATGCCTCGAATTTGCGGCTGGCCTTCTCCAGCCGGACTTCGACGTCGCGATGATCGGAAGGGTCGAGCGGCACGATGGAATTCAGCCGGTTCGACGGATGGCCCGCCGTCAGCCGTACCTGCCAGCTGCCGTCATATTGCACGGAAGAAGCCGGCCACGCCCGGAAACCGACAGCTTCCAGCCTGCGTACGAGCGGCAAATTTGCCTTTTGGGAGAATGTTTCAGTCAAGAACGATCAGCTCCGGTAGTCGCCGTTGATCGCCACATACTCTTTTGTGAGATCGCAGGTCCAGACCGTAGCCGCACCTGCGCCGAGCCCAATATCGACTTTAATCGGAATATCCTGCTTCTTCATCACATTCGAGGCGGCTTCCTCCGAGTAATCAGGGTCGCGCTCACCGTTAACCGCAACACGTACATCGCCGAACCAGATGGCGAGCCGATCACGATCGGCCATCTCGCCGGCCTTGCCGACGGCCATCACGATGCGGCCCCAATTAGCGTCTTCGCCGGCGGCAGCCGTCTTCACCAGGGGTGAATTCGCGATCGAAAGCGCAATGCGCTTGGCAGCCGCATCGCTCTGTGCGCCGGTCACGTTGATCTCGAGCATCTTGGTGGCGCCTTCGCCATCACGGCAAACTTGAAGCGACAAATCCTTCAACACTTCATTGAGCGCCGCGCGGAAGGCGGCAAGGCGCTGATCGTCGACACGCTCGATGCGGACCTGACCGTCCTCGGCGGCGGCAGCCGTCGCAAACAGCATCAGCGTATCGGAGGTAGACGTATCGCTATCCACCGTCATCGAATTGAAGGTCGGGCCGACGCCGTCCGAAAGCAGTGCCTGCAGAGCGGCGGGCGCGATATCGGCATCCGTGACAACGAATGAGAGCATGGTCGCCATGTCGGGTGCGATCATGCCGGCGCCCTTGGCAATGCCGTTGATGGTCACTTTCACGCCGCCGATTTCGGCATTGCGGGTCGAAACCTTCGGATAGGTGTCCGTGGTCATGATCGCCTTGGCGGCTTCGAACCATAAATCGCCGGTCGCCTCGGCATGCATCCTGTCGAGAACACCTGCGAATTTCGTCGCATCCAGCGGCTCGCCGATCACGCCGGTCGACGCCAGATAGACTTCATTCTCGCCGCAGCCGACGGCAGCGGCAGCCGACTTTGCCGTCAAGGCGGTCGCCTGGCGTCCCTTCAGGCCGGTGAAGGCATTAGCGTTGCCAGAGTTGACGACGACGGCGCGCGCGATGCCATGCGGCAGATTGCCACGGCAGAAGTCGACGGGCGCCGACGGGCACTTCGATCGCGTGAAAACCCCCGCAACGGCGGCCGGCTTGTCGAAGACCATCATAAGCACGTCCGTCCGGTTCTCATACTTGATGCCTGCGGAAGCGGTCGCCATGCGCACGCCGCGCAGCGCCGGCATCGTGGCAAAGGTTGTCGGAGCGAGCGGAGAAACGGAACCGGACATGAGGATCGACCTGGCTATAGGCATTTCCAGGCGACTTGGAAAACGGTTCGCCCTCCGGAAATGCGACAACAAAGGATAGTGAAGGGCCCGGAAGAACCGGGCCCTGGATGGAAATTACTGCTGCGGCTGCGTTGCTGGCGCCTGCTGCTTGTTCGCGTCGTCGTAACCCTTGCGAAGCGTTTCGTCCATGATGTCGACCTTGGACGTTTCCTTCGCCTTGGAGAGGAGGGCAAGGTACTTATCGCGCATGACAAGCTGACGAACCTGGTCCTTGACCTGATCAAGCGGCGGCGGCGGCGCGTCGCGCTTGTCCTCGACCTTAATGACGTGGAAGCCGAAATCGGTCTTCACAGGCGTCTTGGTATAGGTGCCCTTTTCGAGAGAGAAGGCTGCGTCCTCGAATTCCTTGACCATGCGACCCTTGGTAAAGTAGCCGAGATCGCCGCCGTCAGCCTTGTTCGGGTCGGTGGACTTTTCCTTGGCAAGTTCTGCAAAGTCCTTGCCGCCATCCAGCTGCTTGATGACATCCTTGGCCTCTTGCTCGGTCTTTACGAGGATGTGGCGAGCATGGACTTCTTCCTGCTTCGGAAGGGCTGCGACTTCCTTGTCGTAGCGCGCCTTCACTTCATCGTCGGTAACGGTATCGACGACATGCTTCTTGAAATAGGCATTATGCAGTTCGCGATCCGAGAGATATTGTATGCGCTTCTTGAATTCGCTGGTCTGATCGAGCTTCTCGGCAGCCGCATCGCCGGCGAGGAGCTTGACGTCGATCGCGGCCGAAAGCGCGGCAACCTTCTTCTGATCGTCCGGGAGCTGCGCTAGCTGGGGATCGAGGTTGGCGACGGCCAGATCGAGTTCCGACTGATGGATCTCAAGGTCGCCGACCTTGGCAACGACTGCATCCGGCTTGTCTTCCGCATAGACCGGCGCCTGGAGCGCAACGAAAGTTGCAAGCGCCATCACGGCGAGTTTGTTGTAGCTCAACATCAAATAACCTTTCAGAGTTACATCACCGGCTTCAGCATTCGTGAATCCAGCCCAAAACAGCCATCAACACTGGAATGTGGCCTTTCTATATCAGCCAAATCCGTTGACATCATTCGACCCCCCTCTTATCTGTCACGCAACCTCGCGTCCAGAAAAGTTTCCTGGCGTTTCGAGACGTGTGCCTGATTTTCGGCTGGGTGTGCGTATAAGAAAAGCCGGGGAAGAATATTGAGAAAGGACCAGTCATATGGTCAGCTTCGGCGGTCTCGCCCGCAAAATATTTGGCTCTGCCAATGATCGCCGCGTGCGGTCCTTCCAGCCGAAAGTCGCCGCCATCAACTTGATCGAAGAGAAGACGAAGGCCCTGAGCGACGAACAGCTCGCCGCCCAGACGGTCGAGTTCCGCAAGATGCTTGCGGACGGGAAGACGCTCGACGACATTCTCGTTCCGGCATTCGCCGTCGTGCGCGAAGCCTCGCGCCGCGTACTTGGCCTGCGGCCTTTTGACGTGCAGCTTGTCGGCGGCATGATCCTGCATTCGAACGCCATCGCCGAAATGAAGACCGGTGAAGGTAAGACGCTGGTTGCGACACTGCCGGTTTACCTGAATGCGCTTGCCGGCAAGGGTGTCCATGTCGTTACTGTGAACGACTACCTTGCCCGCCGCGACGCCGCCAACATGGGCCGTATCTACAACTTCCTCGGGCTCACCACGGGCGTCATCGTCCATGGACTGTCGGATGAGGAGCGCGCTGCCGCTTACAATTGCGACATCACCTACGCCACGAACAACGAACTCGGCTTCGATTATCTTCGCGACAATATGAAGTATGAGAAGGGCCAGATGGTCCAGCGCGGCCACAACTTTGCGATCGTCGACGAAGTGGACTCGATCCTGGTTGACGAAGCACGCACGCCGCTGATCATCTCCGGTCCGCTCGACGACCGCTCCGATCTTTATAACACGATTGACGCTTTCATTCCGCTCTTGTCGGCGGAAGATTACGAGATCGACGAGAAGCAACGTTCGGCGAACTTCTCTGAAGTTGGTACTGAGAAGCTCGAAGGTCTCCTAAAACAGGCAGGCCTCCTGAAAGGCAGCGCGCTCTACGACATCGAAAACGTCGCGATCGTCCATCACATCAACAATGCGCTGAAGGCCCACAAACTCTTCCAGCGCGACAAGGACTACATCGTGCGCAATGGTGAAATCGTCATTATCGACGAATTCACCGGCCGCATGATGCCGGGCCGCCGCTATTCGGAGGGCCAGCACCAAGCGCTGGAAGCCAAGGAAAAGGTGCAGATCCAGCCAGAAAACCAGACGCTGGCGCAGATCACCTTCCAGAACTATTTCCGCATGTACGGAAAGCTCGCCGGCATGACCGGTACGGCGCAGACGGAAGCGGAAGAATTCGGCAACATCTACGGCCTCGATGTCATCGAAGTGCCGACTAACCTGCCGATCCAGCGTATCGACGAAGACGACGAGGTCTACCGGACCTTCGAGGAGAAGTACAAAGCGATCATCGCCGAGATCGCAGACGCCCAGAAGCGCGGCCAGCCGGTGCTCGTCGGCACGACCTCCATCGAGAAATCCGAACTTCTGGCTGAGCTGATGCGCAAGCAGGGCTTCAAGGACTTCCAGGTCCTGAACGCCCGCTATCACGAGCAGGAAGCGTATATCGTTGCGCAAGCAGGCGTGCCGGGCGCGGTCACGATCGCCACTAACATGGCGGGCCGCGGTACCGACATCCAGCTTGGCGGCAACCTCGACATGCGCATCGAGCGCGAGCTTGGCGAGGCCGAGCTTGGCCCGGAACGCGACGCCAAGATTGCAGCGATCGCCGAGGAGATCCAGAAACTCAAGGAGCAGGCGATCGCCGCCGGTGGTCTCTATGTCATCGCGACGGAACGCCATGAAAGCCGCCGCATCGACAATCAGCTCCGTGGCCGTTCCGGCCGTCAGGGCGACCCGGGCCGCTCCAAGTTCTATCTGTCGCTTCAGGACGACCTGATGCGCATCTTCGGCTCCGATCGCATGGACGGCATGCTCCAGAAGCTTGGTCTCAAGGAAGGCGAAGCAATCGTCCATCCCTGGATCAACAAGGCTCTGGAGCGCGCCCAGAAGAAGGTCGAGGCCCGCAACTTCGATATCCGCAAGAACTTGCTGAAATACGACGACGTGTTGAACGATCAGCGCAAGGTGATCTTCGAACAGCGCCTCGAACTGATGGAAGCTACGAACATCTCCGAGACCGTTTCGGATATGCGCCGCGAGGTCATCGAGGACCTCGTCGAGAAGCATATTCCCGAGCGTGCCTATGCGGAGCAATGGGATGCTGCCGGATTGAAGGAGCAGGTTGCCGCGCTTTTCAACCTCGATCTGCCAATCGAGGACTGGGTAAAGGAAGAAGGCATTGGTGAAGACGATATCCGCGAACGTCTGACGGAAGCGGCCAACGCTGCCTTCACCGAAAAAGCCGAGCGTTTCGGCCCGGATATCATGCACTATGTCGAGCGTTCGATCGTGATGCAGACATTGGACCATCTCTGGCGCGAGCACATCGTCAACCTCGACCACCTGCGCTCCGTCATCGGCTTCCGCGGATATGCCCAGCGCGATCCGCTGCAGGAATACAAATCCGAAGCCTTCGAGCTCTTCCAGACCCTACTGAACAGCCTGCGCGAGGCTGTGACGGCGCAGTTGATGCGCGTCGAGTTGGTGCAGCAGGCGCCCGCCGAGCCGGAACTGCCGGTCATGCAAGCCCAGCACCTGGACCCCGACACGGGCGAGAATGATTTCGCGCCGATCTTCCAGGCGTCCGAAGTGATCGTCTCGCCGGAAAACCGGGATCCGAACAACCCGTCCACCTGGGGCAAGGTCGGCCGCAACGAGCCGTGCCCCTGCGGTTCTGGCAAGAAATTCAAGCACTGCCACGGTGCGTTTGCCGAAGCCTGAGCGTCGGCAGGCAGCTCAAGAATGCCGCCTTCGGGCGGCATTTCTTTCTGCGCGAATTAGACTGGCGGTTAAGGATGATATGCTCACCACAACCGTTTCTTAATCCTGATCTGACAAGACTTCTGACACGATTTGCCTGAGTTCAGAGTGTTGCGTGTTCGTAATGGCGGTCATTGAAACAGCGGAAAGACTGCTGCCTGCGGGCCTGCGTCCGGCGGGAAGCCGTCTGCTGCGCGTGCTTGCCGCAATCGTGACCGGGCACGGCGACAAGGCAACCGCGCAGCGGATGGCACTTACCGCCTTTTCGATCCGCATAGTGAGCGCCGCCCTCGCCTTCATTTCCCAGATCATCCTCGCGCGCCTCATGGGCGAATATGAATACGGGATTTTCGTGTTTGTCTGGGTTCTGATCGTCCTTTTCGGCGATCTCTCCTGCCTCGGCTTTCACACCGCGATCGTTCGTTTCCTGCCGCAATACAAGGCTGCAGGTGCCTTCGAGGAAATTCGCGGCCTGACGGGAACGGCCCGTACCTTCGCCATGCTTTCCGGAACGCTGGTGATGGCTTCCGGTATGGCGGGGCTCCCTTTTCTCAGCGGCCGGGTTGGTGCCTATTTTCTCATTTCTCTTTTTCTTTGCCCTCTCCCCCTGCCGCTGGTAGCGCCCTGGGGCAGTTTTGGAGTCACCTCGCGCGCCCATCCCTCGCCCCGCCGGGGCCCGGGCCCGGCGTCCACCGCCCCGGGCCTCCCCCGCGCTCTCCTGCCG
>NZ_JABEPH010000254.1:0-8866 GCF_013004495.1 Rhizobium sp. SEMIA 4085 | reverse complement strand
TACGGTGACACCGCTCACCGGCTGCTTGGGCTTGCTTTCTATCGCCGCCCTGAGGCGCGACATATGGACGTCCATCGAGCGGTCGAACGCATCCAACGCCTCGCCCTTGACCGTGTCCATCAACCGTTCGCGCGACAGCGTGCGCCCGGCATTTTCGGCAAGCGCCACAAGCAAGTCGAACTGATAGCTGGTCAGGACACATTCATCGCCATCGATCCTGACCGAGCGGGATCCCGCATCGATCTCCAACCGTCCGAAGCGCAGGACGCGCGAAACCGCTGCGCTCCCGTTGCGGCGGCGCAGGATCGCCTTCAGGCGCGCCAGCAATTCGCGCGGATTGAAAGGCTTGGGCAGGTAGTCGTCGGCCCCAAGCTCCAGCCCGACGATACGGTCCGTTTCTTCACCTTTGGCCGTCAGCATCAAGATCGGCACGTCCGATACCACGCGCATGCGCCGGCAGGTCTCGAAGCCGTCAAGGTCTGGCAGCATGACATCGAGAATCACGACATCCGGCATAATGCGGCCAAGGTCGGTGAGGCCCGCCGCGGCCGTCGCCGCGGCGTGGACGGTGTAACCGTTGCCGGAGAGATAGTCGGCGAGCATAGCGGAGAGGCGCGTATCGTCGTCAACAATCAAGACCCGTTGCGCCATTACTTTGCCCTCCGTTCAGTCCGCTCGGCCCACTTAGCCTTACCACCGGCCGCGGCCCCTGCGCTCTTTCAAATGCTCGACGAGCTTAACGCGCTGCTCCGGCGTCAAAACTGCGGCGGCGTCGAGCAGAGCAGTCGTCATTTTGCGCGAGGCCGCGTCGATGGCCGCGACGCGCTCACTGCGCAGCTTCTCCGCGGCGGCCCGGTCAATGGTCGGAGCACCGAGGAGCTCGACAACCTGCTCACGCGTCTCGCGGAAGTCCCGGAAAGTCGGCCCGATCTCATCACGCGCCTTGTCGACGATCTCCCAAATCTTGTCTTCCTGCTCGGATGTCACCTCGATTTCGTCAAGCACGGAGCCTATTCGGTGTTCCATAAAGCCGCCACCTCCCATATGTGCGTGCATCATGTGGCCGCCCATGCCGAAGCTGAAAACATCGCTCCTCGCGGCTGCAAAACCGGCCGCGCCGACTACAGCGACGGCTACCACGCCGCCAATCGCGGCGCGTCGCCCCCATCCTTTCGAGGCTGGTTCGCCGAAAGTCGGGCTCGCCAAATTCTTGTTCTCGTTTTCCATCGTTAGTCTCCTTCACTGCGCAGCACCTGCTGCAATGATGGAACGCTAACAGGGCAACGTTTCGAGTGTTCTGGGCAAATGTAAAGGAATGTAAAGCCGCAGCACGCCGTCGCCAGGCTGGGCCGCATCGATGAGATTACGTCGGCCGTCATGCTACTCGGTAAAAAATTCCTGCGCCCAAACAGACAGTTACACGGTCAAAACGTCAAAGTATGCCGGAGTGTATTTTCGAGAAAGAAACATTAGACTAAAGTCATACGCGCTGGGGTCAACAGCAGGTAAAAGTACTATTTTTGGGAGGAAATAGAATGTCACACAAAGTGGCCTTGAAGAA
The DNA here is from genome assembly GCF_013004495.1 of Rhizobium sp. SEMIA 4085. Classification (NCBI taxonomy): domain Bacteria; kingdom Pseudomonadati; phylum Pseudomonadota; class Alphaproteobacteria; order Hyphomicrobiales; family Rhizobiaceae; genus Rhizobium; species Rhizobium sp. SEMIA 4085. The sequence goes on along the minus strand of NZ_JABEPH010000254.1, from coordinate 7,305 downwards.
ACGCGTGCTGTCTTCAAAGGATCTAGACATGCTGGACGGTTTGCTCAAGGAATGGTGCGACAGTCGTCACTACGACATTTTGAACTTGGAGGCCCAAGAGGCTGCAAGGGAGTTGGTGATGTGGTTTGAGTTCGGCGTCGATAAGCCCCATCAACTTCGGGAGCTGCTTGCGACGCGTTAATCGAGATGCCCGTCTGGCATTAAACCCCAGATGGGCACATCAATCCGGCGCATGGCGTAGTTCCAGTTTCCAACCCGCAGATACTGACTGAATGGCTATCGTCGGCATGAGCCGTCGGCCTGCAATCCAACAGGCGTCTCCATGCTGCTCGCCAATCGAGCGGGGGATTTTTGCCGCAGCTATCGGTTCAATCAAACAAAGGTTTGGCTTCATCGAGCCGGGATGATCCTGCAAGATCGGCGGCCGAGATCGTCGTCTTCGGGGAACTACGCGTCCTCTGCGGCATTAGAAGCAGGTTGGTCGCAATTTGTTCAAGGGAGGCCGAGACGTCAGGAAAGAAGAAGAGCGTCCGCTCCAGCGCCGCTCCCGTTCGGCCACATCGCCTTCGCCCGAAGCGAGGGGCACGATTTCGCGTGTTCGAAAAAGCCAATCGCCAAGCCATGCAGATTGCCTGGCTCGTTGTTATCACTTTTGTTGCCGCCATCGCACTGCATGCCTTGTTGACATGATCAACATTGGTTGCACATGCCATCGAGCCGTTATGCTGGTTGGCAATACGCCCATCCCAGATCAAAGAAATGCCCCATGCAGGTGGATGCGGGTGGAATAGCGTGTCGCGCAAGTGCCTCGGCTAGAGTCCTAACCTTCCTGGATAAGTGATTGAGATCAGAATATTTTATCGGATCAGATCGACGCAAGAACGCGACCAAATTCCCGCATTCCGACGGTTCGGGTCTCATTGCACAAAAGAAGGTCAGACTCCTCCAACCGGCAATTTTATGGCAGTATTAGCGAAGCCTTAAATGAAAGGGAGGAAACACTTGTGTCTCTGATAACAAAACTGCCAGCAGGCCAAACTGTCCTTGAGTTCGAGGGGCACAAGTTCTGGGTCGATATTACGGAGAAACCGAAATTTGAAATGAGAGTTGGGATGGTGCCAGAAGGTGACGATCCCGAACTGGTAGTGAAACTCATGGCCGCTCTGGAGGAAGGGAGTAAATGGAAGAAGAATAAAGACGGTTCTTGGAAGTGCGTCGATGAAAGTGGGTCGGCAACTGACGGCATGCACAGAACGAAGCACTGAAAAAACAGCCGCCCGGCCTTAGCGAGACGGGCGTTCGAAATTACGCTCGGCCAGAAGATCAGCAGCATCAGGGTGATGATATCGGCGAATTATTGCCATTCCCTATTGCGTCAGAACCGCTGCATGGCCTCCGTTCCATCGATGATGCCGAAGGATGCGCCCGTTGTGATCCAAAACATACGTTTCCCTTTTGGCGAAACCGTCGCGAGGCGTTCAGATGTCGCCTATTTGTAGCATTCTCTCCCGGGGCAGCAGGTTTAACCGACGTCCAATGGTTCCGGTGGCTGGGGCAGATTGAAGTCAGTGTCGCGGTCGGACAACCCGGAATATCAGACAAGTCGAAGCGCGATCGGTGCGCGACCGCCCTTTCCCACTGGGCCGTTGCGTGGGCGTTTCACCAGGAAGTGCGCGAGACTCCATGAATGCGGAACTTCCGGACTTTCTTCTCATTTGATCGAGATGAGCTGCCGAGAACGAGATCCCATGCGAGGCGACCAGCAGCAGGAAATGACTTCCTGGTTGCGGTCATTGGACCCTGTCCAACCAAAGGACATGATCGGACTTTGGAAAGGCGTCGGCCTTCCGTCGGGTCACCCGCTGGACGGCGTCCTCGAGAACTTGCACTGGTTCGGAAAGCGCTTCCATGCCGACATGCGGGCGGACGCTTTGCTCTTCCAACGGCGCCCCGGACGGCTTGTGGCGATTGATCCCGCCTATATCCCCATTGGGCTCGCGATCAAGGCGGCACCGTTGGGACGAACGGCTGTTGCTCGGAAGCTGTTTTTGCACCTTCAGCAGGCGTTGCGCGCAAAAGGTACGACAGCTTCGATATCGCTCCAAACACTTGAACAAGTCGAAAGCGCGGCGCTGATCTACGACAAGCAGCCCATCGTCGACCACTTCCGGCTTGTAAGTCATGACGAAGTGGTCGGAATGATGTGCGTGCGCGACGACCCGTGCCGGTATTTCTTCAGGCTTCGGAAAGTGAAGGTGGCGGGCGTGTAGCGTACGGCTTGGACTGCGTCGCCCGGAACATTGTCGGGCTCGGACCGTTCGCAGGGAAGAGCAGCAATCGGAGGACCACATGAGCAATCTTTACAACGACAGCGCCCCCGCGGTCTCGGGCGAACCGGCAAAGAGCATGCTGACTGCGTTCTTTGACTCACGACGCGAAGCGGAGGATGCCGTCGAGCGCCTCAAAGAGGCGGGCGTCACCGACGTCCGGCTGATGCCGGGATACGAAGCCGATGCCGAGAAGGCTAAAGTCGAAAGCGACGATCGTGGGGGCTTCTGGCCTCAACTCGGAGACTGGCTCCTTCCGGACGAAGACCGTGCCGTCTATGCTGAAGGACTTCGACGCGGTGGCTTCCTGGTGTCCGCTTCGGTGGACGAGGCCACCTACGACACGGCCCACGACATACTCGACGATGAAGGAGCAATCGACATGGACGAACGCGCCGACCTTTGGCGCAGCGAAGGCTGGAACGTCCTGAAGCCGAACGAGACATATGTCGAGGCGAGATATGATCGGAACCGTCTCGGAGAAGCGAACCGCGACCAGCAGGTCTCCGGCTCTCGCGACGATGTGTTCGAAGCCGACGCCGCCGCGGGGTCTGCGGCGGGTGCGGGTCACTACATGAGAAGCGGTGAGTCTACGACTTCGCGCGTGCGAGCCTATGAGCTCGATGAGGAAGTTCCCGTGGACGAACATCTGCGCGACGACATCCTTCCTACCGGTCATCAGCGAACGGTCGCCGAAGGACAGGGTCCTGCCGACCGCGAACTTCGTCAGAGCCAGGACATGGACGGGCTGCGTCAGGAGCAAAGCTTCCCACGCAGCCGATAAGCGCGGACGAGCTGATCGACGCTTGTCGGCGCAGGTCGGTGGCCGTCGGAGAAGAAGGGACCGGGCGTTGACGTCCCTCTTTCATTTATGAAGCTGTTCACTGGCGTTCATATGGAACGCCAGAATATAGCCAGTAGGTGTCGACGGTTACCGATATCGCGACCCGTATACAGGGGTAGAATGCTTCAGCCACCGCCGAGACCTCGACATCCTTGAGGCATAGATCCCTGTGCAGCTCGTAGAGGAGCGTGATGCGGAGCGTGTTCGTGACGACCGACATTGATGAAACTCCCATTCTTCCAAGGAGGACCCAAATGAAGAGCAAGGAACTTGCCGAAAGTGATCCGTGGCGCGAGCGCAACTTTGTGCTGGTCCTGGACGACGGCGAAGAGGCGTTCGAAGCAATCACGCGCTTTGCCGAGGAGCAAAAGGTCGGCGGCGCGTCGCTAACCGCCATCGGGGCCTTCCGTAGCGCCACGCTCGGCTTCTTCGAGTTCGCGACGAAGAACTACAAGGAGATCCCGGTTGAGGAACAGACCGAGGTCCTAAGTGCCATTGGAGACATTGCCATCGGTGACGACGGCAAGGCCAGCCTCCACATGCATGTGGTTCTCGGCCTGTCAGACGGAGGCACCCGGGGCGGCCATTTTATCAAGGGCACCGTGCATCCTACGCTCGAGATCATCATCCGCGAAAGCGCAGTCGGATTCCGCCGCAGAAAGCGCGAAGACCTTGGCATCGCGCTGATCGACCTGTAGAAGGCGGTCTGGATCAGGCGATCACGAGCGGTCTCTTCCCTGGACGTTTATGACGATCGCGTTTCATCGTCCTACCAGTCGCTGAATCTGCGTGATCTGCAGTGCTGCGGGCGTAACTCCCTTGGAACTCAGCTGATGGCTTGGGCTCGCCTTCGACCTGTCGTTGGACGAGCCCTTGTCGCAGTATATTTCGTGAAATGCATTGCCCGCGCTTCAGCGGGTTTTATTGTTGAGTCTCAGGCTGTTGAAGAACTAACCATGCTGAGCTTGCCACTCCCTGGCTTCAGCGCGACCATGATGATGCCCGCAACGCGCTGCTGTTATATTCGAATGACCTGTTGGGCGACAACCAGCCACTGAAGGACCTCCGAGTGAGCCACCGCGGCAAACATTGGCAGTCGACCGTTACTTTCATCGCGCCTCCATGATGAAAATTGCAGCGCGGGAGATACGGCGACGGCTTCACGAATTGTGCAAGCATCGCGAGCATGAAGAAAAGCGTCGCACGACTTCTCAGATTGCAGATCATGCCCTGTCTCGGGAGCGACAAGCAACGTCGACGGGGCAACAACGACCCAGGCGTGGCCCGTCGAAAGCAGGAGTAGCTGGACTTACCCCGTCGCTACACACCCGAAACCTATCGCTCGAACGTCTTGATGAAACCTTCGCCATGAAGATTTTCTTTGGTCTGAAAAGATTTTCCCTGCCACCAATAAGGTGCTTGTCCGCTGAACTTGATCGCAGGTGAGGGAGACCAACCAGCTACCACACGAACTCAATGAGACCAAAGTCTTAAGTGCTTCAGGCCAATGGTCTGACGGAGGGAACCGCTCCATTGTGTTGTCGTTTGCTCACCTGTGAGGCTGCCAAGACAGCCACGGAAATGGAGAAGAAAATGTTCACCAAGATTCTCGTCTCTACCACTGCGATCGCCCTCATGTCGGGTGCTGCCTTTGCAGGATCATCGACGGTTAACGGCGCGGTTGGCGGTGCAGCCACAGGCGCAATCGTCGGCGGTCCGGCCGGTGCCGCAATCGGGGGCGCGGCAGGTGCGGTCGTCGGGACTCTACTCGATCCGCCGCCGCCGAAGGTCGTAACCTATGTGCGCGAAGCGCCTCCTCCGTCGGGCACCGTCGTCATAAAGGAGAAGGTGGTCGTCGGACAGCCTCTTCCTGAGGCCGTTGTCGTCACTCCGGTGCCCGATGACCCGACATACGCCTACGCTGTGGTCAACGACCAGCGTGTGATCGTCGAGCCTTCCTCGCGCAAGGTCATCCAGATCGTCAACTGACGACAAGGTTGGACCCGGCATGCCGGGTCCAACCTGCCAACTCAAACGACACCACAAGGACGTCGTGCTGCGACGCCCTCTGGCGCAGTACGTCCTCGGCTATGGAGTTTAGCTATGAACCGCAAGATACTACCTGTCTTGATCGCCTCGCTCGCGCTCGGCGCGTCGCCAGTTGGTCTGCTTTCTGCAGCCGCGCAGGATGCAACTCCTATATTGCCCAAGAAGGGCACGACGCAAGGCGAGCAGCCGCAATCCGGCACATCGCAGCAGCCGTCAGGCGCAGAAGCGCCAAGCAACGGCTCGGGTCAAGAAGCCCCGTCCGCAGGAACGGGCGACGCCACAACGGTCAAACCCGATAGCGGAGGAACGGGTACATCCGGCTCATCGCAAGGTACCGATCAGCCTACCACTCAACAGCAAGACACAACGAAACCTGCCGACGGATCCACTTCGCAGCAGGCGCCTGCATCCGGCAGCGAGAGCGAAAAGAGCTCGACGAAGAGCTCCGGAGAAACAACTTCGCCTGATGGAAAAGCCACATCCGATAAGCCGTCTGACGCCACAGGATCGGGCGACACTGGCACGACGGGTGGAAGCACGACGACGGGAACGTCCGATCAATCCACTTCCACTAAGACTGAAACCGAAGTCAACATCTCTGTCGAACAGAAGACTGAAATCCAGCAGGTCGTGAAGGAAGTCAATGTCGAGCCGGTTCGCGAAGTCGACTTCGCGGTTGAGGTTGGCACAGCAATACCAAAGACGATCCGACTTGAGCCGCTGCCGCCGCGGATCGTCAAGATCGTCCCGCAATATGAAGGCTATCGCTTCTTCATCCTGGCAGATGGCAGGATCATCATCGTCGAACCCTCGACGTTCAAGATCGTCTACATCATCGTCTGACTAGGACCGACTTCCCCGGCGGCAAGGTCCGCCGGGGCAAGAGAAGACCATCTTATGCGACGAAACAAGGGCTAGTGATATGGGATTTCCACTCGCGGTGATCGCAGCGGCCATCGCAGCTGTCGTTCTTGCGCTCATGGTGCTCGGTGATCCCGCAGAGACGGCGCCGAGCCGTGTCTTTGTGCAACAGGCTCTGCATCATCAAGTGGTGCGCTCGCCGTGACGCTTAGGGACTTGGGCGCCTCAGCTTCTGCTGCTCGCAGGGCCGCCCAGAACTAGGACGCGAGGTCGCTCAGAGGCCTAAAATGGATATCGTGTCGCCTGGATTGAACCCGCGTCCGCCAGCGAGGCTCCGGCATCAATGGCGAAAGGGCGAATTGTCCTCAGCGGCAACATCAGGGTAAAGCTGGCGCCGGAGCGTCTCCAGTGCCCTGACCTTTTGAAGCTCGCGCTTTTCAGCCTCGGCCGTAACATCGCGCCAGGCTGCGCCATCCAGCTGGTCCCATACCCTTCCGCCGGATGCCAGAAATTCGCAAAAGGCCTGCGCCGAGCGAAGGCGGCTGCTAAGTTCGACATAGTGGTTAATGTATGCGTCCATGAGAACTCCGTCAGCATAACGCGCGCCCTTATGAAAATGACGTTCCCGTCATTAGCTGCCCTAACACTTCGCCCTTAGTGCAGCACTGTCGGCGGCAGACGAACGATGCTCGTAATCGTCTCGAGCAGCTCAACGAACTGGTCGAGGACCATTCCAAAATTCTTGTCGTCCATCCGCGCTATCTCCGGGATCGTGTCGTAAGTGCGTGCAACAAGGTGGTCGAGGCCCGTGCTGTTGGCGAACGGGCTGTCGGAAAAGTCGCTAGTGCGAACCGCGTGCAGTTCATCCACAATCCGGCGAACAAGATGCTCGCGATCGTTGATTGAAAGGCTCAACAGTTCCTTCCGCGCATCGCGAATTTCGCTGATGATACCGTGGGACATGAGCCTCCCTGATCTAAACGTGGCGGCAGCGCGCCTTGCGTGCAGCTGCACTGTAGCAGCTCCTTCGCGACTAGACGTCGGACCTTGGTCTGATCGCACCCTTCCACAAAGGCCTATTCCTGGCTCGAACCCCGCCTTCTCCGCAGCTGCTTTGGAAGCCATGAAAGCCCGAGGGACTGATCGCCGCTCTCACGCGCTGCTATTGGGTCGTTTGAACGTTCATCCAGGGCGGCGCGACCCGTACAGCACCGGGCTTATAAT